>NZ_CP014516.1 GCF_001577365.1 Frondihabitans sp. PAMC 28766 | reverse complement strand
GGTTGCCTCTGAGCTGGTCGCTGGCGGCGGCGACGGCGCGGCCGGCTTGCGCGAGACCGTAGAACAGGTTCAGTGGGCGGCTGGCGTATCCGATCTGGGCGGCCGCAGTGAACTGCTGCTGCGCCTGTTCGAGCCCGGCCTGAAATACGTCCCGCCGTGACCCGACCTTGAGGACGTCGTGAAGGGTGACGGGCGGGTCCGCGCGAAGGGAACGGATATTTCGCCAAGACTCTGCCGCCGTGTTCGCGGCCACCTGCCAACGCGTTTTAGGCATTACCTTCCCGCCCCGTTGCTGGTGGCCGGCCCGTCCGGGCAGCTGCTGCGTATTCGCGTTGCAATCCTGTTGACCAGTGGACCTCGTCGAACACGTCCCGGGTTGGTTGCCCGACCCGCACCTGCGTGAGGAACTCGTCCCGCACCCGGGCGCATTCCCGGGTCATCGGCACCAACCGGGCGGCGGTTTTCTGCCGGTGGCACGCCACACAGAGTCCCTGCAGGTTGTCGGAGGCGTCACTGGAGCCGTCGATGTGGTCGACCTCCACCGCGGCCGCGACGTTGCATGCTCGGCACTGGCCGTCGTTCTTCTGCAACACGCTGGCACGAACCGAGGCAGGAAGTGACCGGGCTTGCCGGTCGTATCCGCCGGAGACCAGGTGCGCCAGCCGGACGTTCAGGGCGTATGCCACGTCCGGGTCGGTATGTTCCGCGTTGGCGTACTTCCGCCGGAAGTACCGCACGTCTGCCGCGTAGTCGGCGCAGAACCCGGAACAGAAAATGCTCCGCCCCGAGGTGTCGCGAGGGCTCCCGCACCGAGCACAGGTGGCCAGGTCCCAGCCGTCCACACCCCGCACCGACAAAGGGGCCGTTTCCGTACTGACGGCCGGTTCCCGGGCAGCGGGTGCGGGAAATGTCGCGGACCGGCGAACCCCGGCCGATGCCTGGACGGCCGGCGGGGCCTCGCCGGTCGCGGCCCCGCGGAGCTGCTCATACAACCCCGCCCGCAACAGGACTTTGATGAGGCCGGTGATGTCGTCCATCTGCAGCAGGGCGGCGATCGCTTTCTGATGCCCGTCCCCCGCCGTGTAGAGCAGCTCTTCGACTTGGGTGTGGATGGTGGGGGAGGTGTCGAAGTCCGCTTGGGTGTTGGCCATCGCTTCGGCTTGCAGCTGCGGGTTATCGACGGCGTGCCGGAACACGGACTCGAAACTGTTCACCTGGTCCGTCTCCCCCAACCCGGACCCGGCGAACAGGGTGTTCAGCTGGTCGATGATCTCCGACAACCACCCGTACTTCGTCTCCCGCGCCTGCCCCGACCCGCCCTCGGTGATGCCGGCGAGCTCCCCGGCATCCCCACCGGTCAGGCCCAGGGATTTCTGGTCCAGGCGCCGCAACCGGTAATGGGTGAGGATCACATCATCCAGATCCAGCACCGGCGCTTGGGGTTCGTCCCGTTCGATGACCCGGCGGAACACGCGGAGGAAGATCGCCCACTTCTCCACCCTGGTGTCTTCGTAGTTGATGATCTGCGACAGGAAGTCATACGCACGCACGAACGCGTTGACCGTGCCCCGGAAATCCTCCAGGCGTGCCAGTTCCAGGTCGTCGCTGGTGTCGGTGGCGGTGCGCCATCGGTCCCAGAACCGGTCGCGGGAGGTGCGGATGCGGGAGTAAAGGGTGTTGTTGCTGATCTTGTTGATCCACGCATCCACCACCTGCTCCACGTCGTACTCATCGATGATGTGCATGCCCTGCATTTTCCCGAGCATGTCGTGAATCACGTCCGGGTCCGACGGGGTCGTCAACACCGCTTCTTCGAAGTACACCTGGAACGCGGCCAAGATCTCGTCAGGGTCGTTGACGAAGTCGAGAACGTACGTGTTCTCCTTCCCCGGAATCACCCGGTTCAGGCGGGACAGGGTCTGCACGGCGGTGATGCCGGACAGTTTCTTGTCCACATACATCCCCACCAGAAGCGGCTGATCAAAACCCGTCTGGAACTTGCTCGCCACAATCATCACCTGGAAGTCACCCCCCGCGAACGCCGCCTCCAGACGGCGGCCCTTCAACCCCGGGTTCAGGGTGGTTTCGGTGATGTCCGCCTGCCCGGTATCCGGGTCGGTGACCGACCCGGAAAACGCCACCAGCGTTCCTACCTCCTCGGTGAGGTTATGGTCGCGAATGTAGGCGTCGATCTGTTTCTTGTACCGGACCGCCTCCAGCCGGGATGCGGTCACCACCATCGCTTTCGCCCTGCCGCCCAGCTCCGAGGCGACGTTGGCGCGGAAGTGCTCCACGATGACGGCGACTTTCTGGGCGATGTTCACCGGGTGCAGGCGCACCCACCGCATCAACTCCGTGTTCGCCTTCTGTGTGTCCACCTCCACATCCCGGTCCGCGTGCGCGTGGGCGACGTTGAACGCGAGGTCGTAGGGGAGGTAGTTCTTCAACACGTCGAGGATGAACCCCTCCTCGATGGCCTGCTTCATCGAATACACATCAAACGGCCCCGGCACCCCCGACACCGGATCCGGCCGGCCGAACAACTCCAGCGTCTTCCCCTTCGGCGTCGCCGTAAACGCCAAAAACGACAAGGACCCGATACCCACGTTGCGGGCCATGACATCCGCGAGGACATCCTCCGCATCCACCACCCCATCCGCATCGTCGGCGGCGTGGGCGGTGAGGACCTGCTTCAACGACGCTGCCGCCTCACCCGTCTGGGACGAGTGCGCCTCATCCGCGATCACCGCATACGTCCGCCCCGCCAGACCCACATCCTTCTCGATCACATCCAAGGCATACGGGAACGTCTGCAACGTCACCCCGATAATCTGCCGGCCCGCCAACAGAGCTTTCGCCAGCTGCGCGGACTTCGACCCGTCCGTGCCGGCGGTGATGCCCTCGAAGACACCGGGACGGGACTCCAACTGCTCCACCGCGCGTTGCAGTTGCCCGTCGAGGACCTGCCGGTCCGAGACCACAATCACCCCGTCGAACACCTTGATTCCTTCAGGAGTGTGCAGGGACGCCATCCGGTGCGCGGTCCACGCGATCGAATCCGTTTTCCCCGACCCCGCAGAATGCTGCACCAAATAACTGCCACCCGGGCCCTCTTCCCGGATGGTGGTCTCGAGTTTGGTGACGGAACGCCACTGGTGATACCTCGGGAACCGCACCTGCCGGTCATACGTCTTCGCCCCCGTCAACGGGTCCTGGCGTTCCTCGAACCGGTAATGCAAAAACCGGCCCACAATGTCCAGCCAGGTTTCCCGCTGGAGGGTTTCCTCCCAGAAGAACGCCGTCGGCGACGTCCCCACCCGCGCCGGGTTCCCCGCACCGTTATTCCGCCCCTGGTTGAAGGGCAGAAAGTACGTGTTCACCCCGGCGAGCTTCGTGGTCATGAACACCAACTCGTTCGACACCACGAAATGCACCAGGGCGCCCCGCCCGAACTCCAACAAAGGCTCCCCCACCGGGTTTCGGTCCTGCGCATACTGCTTCAACGCCGCGCCCGCGTTCTGCGTCAAATCCGTTTTCAGCTCCACCGTCGCCACCGGGACCCCATTGACGAACAACACCAGGTCGAGGCGGTTCCCGTTCCGGGTCGAATACGACACCTGCCGCATCACCCGCACCCTGTTCGCCACAAACGCAGCCTCCGTCGTCGCATTCAACCCCGACGCCGGCCGCGGCTGAAACAAGGAAAACGTGGCCGGGGTGACGGACACAGGCCGCTTCAACACGTTCAACGTCCCACCGGAATTCATCGGGTCCGTTCCCAACACCCGCACCACCCGGTCAAGGACCCGGGCATGAGCCTGCGCTTGCTGCGCTGGGGTCCCCTCCGGTTTGACGACCTTCGCCAGGACGTCAGGCTGGGTCTCCGCCAGGAACCCGAACAGGTCCTCCGGGAACAGGGCACGCTCCCGGTCATAACCCGCATCCGACGGCGAATACAACCACCCGTTCGCCGCCAGGTGAGCGCACAGCTCCGACTCGAACGCGTCCTCATGCAAAATGGACACCCGTCACACCCCCACGTGCTCACGCACATCAATCTTCCCCGTCACGGCAGCCGAAATCAGCGCCGAACGACGCTCACGTGACAACTCCACGGCGGCATTCGCGTCTGAAATAGATGCGTCGATGAGCTGCAACTCACTTTCGAGGTAGCTGCTTATGGCGCTCTGCTCTCCCCGAGGCGGTGTCGGTATCACGAAAGCCCCGAGCTGGTCGATGCTAAGGTGCGGAACGCTCACCCCGGTGAAAAGCGGCTCGATGTAGTTCCGGAACTCCGCCCCGCACAGAACGTACTCAAGGAAAGTGTTCAATGCACCGTCCGTGGCGCGTAGGCGGGCGACACGCTGCAGGAGCAGGGCCGGAAGGTCACTCGGGCACATGCGGGCCAAGCGAATTCCCCGCGAAATTACGGGGCGGTCCAGTCCGAGAACTAGATCTCCATCTTTCAGGTCGTAAACCGAGAGACCACCACTCAGATCGCGCGGCCATCCGACCCGTTCCGTCCAGTCAATTTCTCCGACGCCCACGTTGATACCGCGAAGCAACGAGATCGAGTTCAAGTCGTGCCGAAAAACCTCGCTGGCGAACGGGAATCCGGCAAGCAGATTCGCAACGTGCTTCAGGGGTGCTGGGCGCCAGTGTGCCGGGATTTTTCCCCAGGCAGTTCCGCTTTGCACGCGCGGCGCGTCTGGGTTGAGTCCTTTGGTGACGGCGTGGCTGATCGTCGCGGCACGCTGCTCCTGCAGCAACCCGATCAGCTCCTCCTGATCCCGAATAAACGCATCAATCTCCCCCGTCTCCCGATCCAAAAACTGCACGGCCATGCGCTGCTCTGAGACTGTGGGAACTGGTATAACGAGGTCACCCAACGCGCTAGCCGTGAGATTGGCAAGGCCTGTTGATGTGGTGGAAAGCAAGTCGATTTGATCCCGGACAAACCGCGACCTCATGGCGTACCACGCAAACTCGGTGACGAGGTCTTCGTCCGTTCGCAACCGCTGCATGAAATTTGAAAACCCAGCCCGCAGAGACTCCTCATCGGCCGTGACAAACGTCGTCTTGCCTAAGTGCAGGGAACTCCCGCTCGATTTCGTCACAAGCAGATCCCCTGCCCTTAGCCGCGAAACCTCCCGTCTGAGCGCAGGCAGATGGCGCCAGGCGGGATCAGAAATCGCCCAAGTGCCTTCGGCTGTCTGCTCCGTCGACCTCAACACGAGAGTGTCATTCTCGCCCACGGGCTCATCACCCCAAAAGCCGCCGTCGTTACGAAGTAAGTGACGTTTTAGAGGAAGGACGGGCCAGGCTGCCTGCGTCATGCTTTGACGTGTTCGAGGCGTGTGCGGATGCGGCCGAGGACGATGTCGAGGTCGGCGTCGATTTCTTCGAGGGCCCGTGGTGGGACGTATTCGTAGAAGTGGCGGGTGAAGGGGATCTCGGCGCCGTCTTTCGTTTTGGTGTCGTCGATCCATGCATCAGGGGCGAAGGGGCGGACTTCCCGGTCGAAGTAGTCGTTGAGGTTCTGGTCCCAGGGCACGTTCTCCGTGTCCCGCAACGATGGATCCGGTTCCGGTCGCCCTTTCGCGTCGACACAGACGTCGGCGGTGTCGTCTTGTTCCCCGAGGGCGTTGAGGATCGTCTTCAGCACCGGCCCCGGCACGGTGAGGTGCGCGCTCTTGAGTGCGGTTTTCAGGTCGCGGGTGAAGGTGTCCCGGTTCTTCCATACCCTCTCCTGCCCCATGCCTTCAAGCGCTTCCCGGAGGGCGGCCTGCTGCTCGAGGTCAAGTTTGAGGATCGGCTTTTCCAGGAGGAGGGTGTCGAGCCGGTCGGGGGTGACGGTCCAGTTGCGGCGGAGGGGGCGTTCGACGGTGATGGTGCGGTAGTAGAACGCTTCCCGCGGGAACACCTTCGACGTTTTGGACTCGCTGTTTTCTCCGTAGAGGCGAACGATTTCGGTGATGTTGTCCGGGGAGAGTTCGTTGCGTTTAGACCCGAGGCCTTTCCGCATTTTCCGGAACAGTTTCGTCCCGTCCACCAACTGCACTTTCCCGGCCCGGTCGGGGTGTTTTTTGGTGGTGAGGATCCACAGGTAGGTGGCGATGCCGGTGTTGTAGAACATGTCCGTCGGGAGGGCGATGATCGCTTCCAAATAGTCGCGTTCGAGGACCCACCGTCGAATGTTCGACTCCCCCGACCCCGCCCCGCCGGTAAACAGCGGGCTGCCGTTCAGGACGATGCCGGCGCGCCCGCCGGGGGTGGTGTCGGTGGCGGGACGGATTTTGGAGATCAGGTGCATCAGGAACAGCATCGACCCGTCCGACACCCGCGGGAGCCCCGGCCCGAACCGGCCCGCGAACCCCCGCAGCGTGTGTTCCTCGGTGACGTGTTTCTGCTGCTTTTTCCAGTCGACGCCGAAGGGCGGGTTGGAGAGGCAGTAGTTGAAGGTGGCGTTCGGGTGGCCGTCATCAAGGAGGGTGTCGCCGAAGACGATCGCGTCGACGGGTTGACCTTTGACGGTCATGTCCGCTTTGCAGATGGCGTAGGACTGCGGGTTGATCTCCTGCCCCGCCAGGGTGAGTTTCGCGGTCGGGTTCATCTGCCGGATGTGGTCCTCCGCGACCGACAGCATCCCCCGGTGCCGGCGGTCGGGTCGTAGATGGAGCGGACCGCGTTCGGGGTGGTGAGGGCGTCGGTGTCGGGGGTGAGGAGTAGGTCGACCATCAACTCGATGACGTCCCTGGGGGTGAAGTGCTCACCCGCGGTCTCATTGGATGCTTCCGCGAACTTCCGGATGAGTTCTTCGAAGATGTGCCCCATCTCCTCATTCGGCACCACCCCCGGAGACAGATCCACCTCCGAAAACTTCTGGGTGACAAGGAACAGGAGGCCCGCGTCGTCGAGTTCGTGGAACCGGTCCACGATTTTGTACTTATCGAAAATGTCCCGCACGTTTTCCGAGAACCCGGACACGTAGTCGAGGAGGTTCGCGGTGATGTTCTCCGGATCCCCAAGCACCGCCTTCAGGTCGAAGCGGGACGTGTTGAAGAACGAGTACTGATGGGCCGCCCGAGCCCTGAGCAGGGCCGGGCGGACGGGGATGCCCTGCGCTTCGGCATCACGGACGGCCGCGAGGACTTCGGTTTTGTTGGGGGCGAGGACGGCGTCGAGGCGGCGGAGGACCGTGAACGGGAGAACAATGTCGCCGTACTGGTGCGCTTTGAAGCTGCCGCGGAGCAGGTCCGCGATGGACCAAATGAACGACGCATGATTCGAACTCAAACCCTGACCTCCACGACTACGCCTCTCCGGTGGTGGCGCGCCCTGCCAACGCTATTGCCTCAAAGATCCTCTGCGCGCCCCATGTCGGGGCGCATTACAGAGCGATCGGAATCTTGGCCCCTCAACGAGTTGAGAATCCGCCATAAGGGCATACATTGAGACAATGTCGATTAAGCCGCCCCCGCTTCGAACAATTCATCTGGGACGCCTCGATGCGAACGATGAGGCGATCATCGATCCGGAATTGCTCCTTGAGGGATACCTAGACTATCGGGACTCTGTTTATCTGATGAGTACCGGCTTGGCATGGTTCATCCTTGGCCCCAAGGGAGCAGGAAAGTCTGCAGTTTTCGAGCACATACGGCTGAAATGGGCCGGGCGCTATGACCGGTTCTTTGTGCCCTGGGACCTTCGCGGTTTTCCTGTAGCCGATGTGACCCTCATCCAGACGGGTCAAACGCAAGGCTCCTCACGTACTCAGTCGGCTTGGGAATTCCTGCTCCTTCTCCGTGTAATCGAGTCTCTTACTCGGGACCAGGGGCTGGATGCTCCGGGCGACTTTTATTCGCTTCAAAAGGAACTCGTCAAAGCCGGCCTTCTTCCGGATGACTGGAAGCTCAGCGTCGCCCGCTGGTCGAGCACGAAGTCCACTTTTCGTTTTGCCCTGGGTCCGTTCGGCGTCGATGTCGACAGCACTCCCCTCGGCCCCCTTGAAGTGGCGGCCGTCCTGAGAGCCGCGTTGGCAACCGTTCAAACAAGTAGCCGCCATGTCATCTCCGTCGACGGGTTAGATTCTTTCTTCTTGGAAACGAACGATGACTGGGCCTCATTGGCGGGCCTAATTCACGCGATTGAATCCGTGAACAGATTTTTAGCGGGGCAAGATTTGCCGGTCACGGTAGTCGCAGCAGTCAGGACGGAGGCGTTTGAGGCCCTCGAAAGCACGGACTCTAACAAACTCAAGTCGCACACGGTTTACCTCGACTGGAGTCCTTCCGGCGTCGGCGCTAGCAGCAAACTTTGGGCGCTTGTCGATCACAAGATGCACGTGTCTCAGCCGTCCGTAAAATCGTTTATTGACACTTATCTGGCGCGGGATATCGGGCAGGGACCCTACGAGCGGATACCGGAGTATCTACTCGCCTACACTCGCTTGCTGCCCCGAGATCTGATCGCCCTTCTGGGTCACTTGCAGGAGGTCCATCCCGGCTCCACGCCGGTCACCGAGTCCGACGCCGTCCTTGCTGTTCACAACTATTCCGAGCAGTACTTCGTCGGAGAAGTAAGGAACAATCTGGCGGGAATCTTGTCTGACCAGACCGGCCGGCAGCAAAAGACTCAGTCCTTCTTTGAATCCCTCAACGGTGTTCGGTCAGCGGAATTTACCTTGCACGATATCCAACAGGATCTCGAGGGCGAAGTCTCCGAGCCTGAGACCAAACGGTTGTTACGTCAGCTGTATGAGACGGGGGCCATTGGGATTCGTACGCGTTTCGAAAACCAGGTTGACCGTACCGACTTCGTCTACAGAAAGGCAACACCTGTCGCATTTAACGCCCGCAGGATATTTCTCCTGCACAACGCTCTGATCGTGGCATGGAACAAACCCCGGTACTAATGCGTCCTTAGCCGCCAATCAGCAATGACGGGTGCAGAGACGCCTCGTAAACCTATAGTTTTCCAAGACGTCTCATTGGCGGCATGAAGAACCGCCATCTTCACTGAACCTTCGGGATAGCCCAGCGTCTTAGAAAGTTGTCTCGCATCGTTTCGGCGTTTCGCGCGACTCTTAGGGGTATTCAAGACACGATGAGGTCATGAGGCTTCTCGGCTACACCCGCGTCAGTACCCACAATCAAGACCCGCAACTACAAATCGATTCGCTCCTCTCTATAGGGGTGCAGAAACGGGACATCTTCTCCGACGTCATGTCGGGCCGGAAGACCGCTGCGGAACGACCCGGGATGACGAGGCTGCTCGAGCACGCTACCGAGGGTGACACCATCGTCGTGTGGCGCATCGACCGCCTCGGCCGATCTCTCCTTGACGTCCTGAACACCGTCGCAGGTCTTCGCGAGCAGGGCATTCAGGTGCGGTCCATTTCCGACGGGATCGACCCAGCAACCGCGTCGGGCCGGCTGATGCTGAACATGCTCGCCACGCTCGCGGAATACGAACGGGAACTGATCGTCGAACGCGTCCGCGCTGGCGTCGCCGTCGCACAAAACGCCGGGACGAAATTTGGCAGACCCCGGGTGGACCCAGCGGTCGTGATGGAGAAACTGGCGATCGTCGCCACGGCGCGTGCCGAAGGGAAAACCGCCGAAGTGGCAGCGGCACTGGTCGGCTGGAGCCGGCCCACCCTCTACCGGCACCAACAAGCACACACCCCAGCGGAGTCCACGACCTCGCCGATAACGGGAGCCCACGACCCGGGCGCATCCTCATCCCACGGCGATGACGATTCCGCCTATGAGTAGTCGCCGCTCCGGCCCGGCTGCACGGAGGCGAAAGAAGTGGGCACAAACCGCCGGTGCAGCAACCATCGCGCGGTGGGTCGACGCCGTCTCGGCCCTCCACGTCGACGTCGTCGACACAACCGGGACAACCGGGACAACCCTCCGGAGCCTGCACCTGGAATACACCGAACCGACCCCGCTCACCCTCAGCGACATCATGACCGACACCATCGCGCTCCTGACCAAGAGGGCACACGCCGACGTGACGCCGGACCGTTTCTTCCTCAGCCGAGACGGCCACACCCTCATCGTCAACCTCACCCCCACCAACGCCTCCAGCACCCACCAGAAGCAGTCAAAGCTGAAAGGCCAGCACTGAAGGGCCCTGACGTGAGCGGTCGCGAGAAGATAGGAGCATGGCGGAACTCACCCAACTGCAACTCGCGTACCTCCAGGCCGAACGTGACGCGTACGTTGCCCGGTGGCTGAAAAACCGGCCCGACGTCGACCTCCGAGAAGCGCTCTCTGCCGCATTCTCCGCCGGCGCCACCACCGCCCTCACCCACACCCAGTAACCCCACCACCACCGTCCCACAACCGACCCTGACGACATCACGGCAAGCAGACCCTTCCGGCACATAGATACGAGAATCGGGGCGGCCCACAAAATCAGGGAAAACGCACCGCCGTTTTCCAAATGGGCGGGACATCCCAAATCCCTAGGGTTGTGAGACCGGCCTGTGGCCTATCAAGTTTCTTTCGGCCTGGGCCCGCCGTGCGAGTAGCCGCTAGCCGCGAACACTGGCAGAGCTGACAATGCGGCGTGAACATGATTGTGTGACGCCGAGGCGGAATTTACCTCAGGGGCTGCTTTCGCCGTGCAGGACGAGAACTGGGCAATCGGCGTGCTCGGCCACGGTGGAGCTGACTGACCCCAGGAGCAGTCCCGCGAAGCCGCCGTGGCCGCGACTACCCACGATGAGCATGGCGGCGCCCTGACTTTCCTCGATGAGGACTCGAGTTGCGGGTCCTTCGATCACAGCCGAGTGGAACCATGTAGGTGCTCCCGAGGGGAATAAACTTGTCAGGGCGCGGCTCAGGAGCCCGCGAGCGTCGTCCTCCGGGGACCACGCACCGTATCCCGTCGCCGACACCATCGGTGGATAGGACCACGCGGTCACCAGGAGCAGATTCGTGCCGAGAAGCGGTGCCAGATAGATGCCGTGCCTGACCGCCGCGAGCCCCTGGCTCGAACCGTCGAAGCCGACGACGATCGACGCTCTACTCCTTGTCGGCGACGCCGACTCGTCTGGGATCGAAGATGAATTCATGCCTGCAGGATAAGTCTCAATTGTCAGCGCAGCCAGAGCAGAAGGTCCCATGTGACTCTGAAGGCGGAACCGGGATGCAGACGCCCCATCCCGCGATCACGACACCGTGCGTCCCGGCCCAGCCGTGCCGACAATCGACAGGGTCGAGGTGCATTGCTGTGGGTACAGTGCTCGTTCGGGCCACGACCTCGAATTCTGGTGGGCTTCACAAAGCTCTGCCGTGGTCTACTGACGTTTCGATGCGGGAAAGTATGAGCGACCCGGGTGTGGGAAACGTATCGTGAGCGAATGCGCGATGCCGAAAAGCTGAACACCAGTGGCACTCTGGCGAGGATCCGGGCGTCTCTTGACGCGACTGGGCATGCCCGGTGCGATATCGGGGAGTTGCCGGTGGGCCCCGATATGTGGCGGGACCTCGCCCGTCAGGCTGGTCAGGAAATTGGCCGGTTGGTCGTCACCATGGAGACAGACGCACACGTGCTCGCCAGCATTGTCGATTGGCCCCAGAACAACGATGACCGTCGTACTGGCCTTGGCCGGTTGCAGTGCACCATTGAGGACATGCAACGCGAAAAGCACCCCCACGCCGCCCCGATCCCCGGGTCGGCCAAACCTGACATCGTTACCAGTCAGATGTTGACGGGTAAAACTGAGGGCACTTCCGATGAGTCTCCGGATGGCACCGATCAGGGTGTCGAGTCGGAGCTGCGGAAACTCACAAAACGGGAAGCCCAAGACCTGGATCGCGGACGACTCAGCGACAAGGTGAGGAAGATCCTCGGTGACGCCGATCGTCGAGACGATGAGGCAACCGTGCGAGATGACATCG
Organism: Frondihabitans sp. PAMC 28766; assembly: GCF_001577365.1. Lineage (NCBI taxonomy): Bacteria > Bacillati > Actinomycetota > Actinomycetes > Micrococcales > Microbacteriaceae > Frondihabitans > Frondihabitans sp. PAMC 28766. Next base: position 60,535 of record NZ_CP014516.1, on the reverse strand, counting down.
CGGACGAACGCGCCTCAGCGGCGGATCGTGACGCGTTCACCAGCGTCGATGCGACGTATGTCGGTCACGGGGAACGGCGAGCTGCCGCCCTTGACCGGGCGGACTCAAAAATTGACCGGGAATCATCCGCTGATGACCGCACCCACATCACCGAAGACGAAGCCGCTGATGAGGCTGCGACTACTCGAGAGATTCGAACGCTGAAGCAGAAGATCACCGAGCTGGAAAAGCTCACCGACACCAAGAACCCCACCCACTAACCACCTATCGGGGTAACCCCTGGCGTGACCTGGCAGTTGTCAGAGTTCAGCAGGTGGGGCTGCCCCCGCGTTTTTCAGAACAAACAGTGAGCCGGAATACCGGGCGGGCGGGTCTTGGCCGGGACGTTCGGCCCTGTTTCGGGCCATGACCTGGGTCGTATCTTCGGTCATGTCGTATCTTCCTGTCGCTGTGGTGATCGTGGTGGTCCTCGCAGCCATCGTCCTCGTGCCCGCCCTGACCTCCACAGAAGCGAACCGACGAGGAATGCCGGGATCCGCCGTGTCCTCTTCCCTGAAGACGAAGCAATCCGGCAAGACAACCTGACCAAATATCCCGGCACGGACCGTTCCATTGACGTGATCAATGACCCCCGCAACGCCTCTCAAGCGCCCTTTCCGACTGGACCCCATGGCACCCCGAACAATCCCCTCCCCCGATCCACGGCTGCTTCTTCACGGCCTGTGACAAAAGTTTCTGACCTGGCGGAGCCTTTCTGGTGTGAACTTCTGGAACCTCACCAGTGGCGGATCGTTGACCAGCGGGTCACCTCCGACTCTGGCCTTTTCGTTGTCGGTTTTGTTCAGGAAATCGCGGGCCTGTTTGAAGTGACGGATCTCGCCCACCCTGCCGGCCCGCCAACGTCTCACCACACGCTGAGGGCCGCACGGGCGTCCCTTCACAAAGCTTCCCACACTCGGGTAGCCGTGAACGCGTGAGCAGTTACAACAGCGACCCGGCAGCGGAACCCTTAAGACCCGCCAGCCTCCTTACCCGTGGACGGACCATCACCACCTAACCGTCATCAGAACGCCAGCCTCCCGCGACACCTTCCTGCAGCGACTTCTTCACCCCACTCGATGCCACCGCTGAAACGTTGGTTGGGGCAACACACTCTCCTCCTCACCGTTGGGCTTTACCGCAGGTACGTCACCACAAGAGCATTCCGCGATTGCACCGCGGAAAACGGTCATGGTCAACGAATAGCGCAGGACCTTCGGCACTGGCCGACGGCTTCCCCCCAGGCTTAACTGCCGTCAACACCTCATGCAACCTCAACGCCGGCCCGGTGAGCGAGGTGCAACCGCTACCAGATGTGCACAACTACAAACCACACCAGAGGACGCACCACCAAGCGGTCGTTGGCGCATCCAATCCCCCAAGAGACGAGATACAAACCTTGACGAAAACTACAGGTCCCCGCGACAACGTGACCCTGAACCCGTTGTTCGCTCGCCCCGGCGAGGACACGGTCGCCCCGAAATACCAGCTTGGTGAGGGGCAGATGCTGCCCGAGACGGCGTACCAGATTGTGCATGACGAAGCGATGCTCGACGGTAATGCGAGGCTGAACCTTGCCACGTTCGTGGGGACCTGGATGGATGATCACGCGAACCGGCTTTACGCCGAGACGTTCGATAAGAACATGATCGATAAGGACGAGTACCCGCAAACAGCGGAGATTGAGGTGAATTGCTGGCGGATACTTGCCGACCTGTGGCATGCACCCGACCCTGCTGGTGCGATGGGGACGTCGACGGTGGGCTCCTCCGAAGCGTGCATGCTTGGCGGGCTGGCACTGAAACGGCGGTGGCAGCAGGCGCGAAGGGCGGCCGGGAAATCGACGGACCGACCGAACATGGTGATGAGTTCTGCGGTGCAGGTGTGCTGGGAGAAGTTCTGCAACTACTGGGACATCGAACCCCGCTATGTTCCGATCACGGAAGACCACAAAACGTTCGACGGGCATAACCTCGCGGCGTATGTCGATGAGAACACGATTGGTGTCGTCGCGATTTTGGGTGTCACCTACACGGGGATGTACGAGCCGGTGACACAGATCGCCAACGCGCTCGACGACATTCAGGCGAACACCGGGCTTGATATTGCCATCCATGTGGACGCTGCTTCCGGCGGGATGATCGCCCCGTTCCTGCAACCGGATCTGGAATGGGATTTTCGTCTGGAACGGGTGCACTCCATCAGTACCTCCGGTCACAAATATGGTCTCGTCTACCCAGGTCTTGGTTGGGTCATCTGGCGGACCGCGGACCTGTTGCCTGAGGACCTGATTTTCAAGGTCAGCTACCTGGGCGGTGACATGCCGACGTTCGCGTTGAACTTCTCCCGCCCCGCTTCCCAGGTGCTGCTGCAGTTCTACCTGTTCCTCCGGCTGGGGCGAGATGGATACACCCAGGTGCAGCAGGCCTCGCAGGACGTCGCCAAACACCTCGCCCGAGGTATCGCCAACCTCGGCCCCTTCGACCTCTGGAACGACGGAAGCGACATCCCCGTTTTCGCCTGGCGGCTGAAAGATGACCCGACCAGGAACTGGAACCTCTACCACCTCTCAGACCGGCTCCGCACAGAAGGATGGCTCGTCCCGGCTTATCCGATGCCAGCTGACCTCACCAACATCACGGTGCAGAGAATCGTGGTGCGCAACGGCCTGAGCATGGACCTCGCCGACCGGTTCCTGGTCGATATGGCCAAGCAAACCGACTACCTGGAGCGGCTGGAATCCCCGATGCCTCTCGAGGCGCAACCGTCTTTCCACCACTAGAAAGCAGAAGACATTCATGTCTACGGCAACGAACACACCCCTGGCCTCGCCCCCAAAGAGTAAGGCCACCAAGGCCGCATCGATCAGCATTTTCGGGCTCGCGATGCTGAACATCGTCGCCGTCGTCAGCTTGCGCGGTCTCCCCTCAATCGCCGAGTACGGCCTCGCTTCGATCTTCTACTACGTCCTTGCCGCGATCCTGTTTCTTGTGCCGACCGCCCTGGTCGCCGCGGAACTCGCCACCGGGTGGCCCGAAAAAGGTGGCGTCTTCCGGTGGGTCGGTGAAGCGTTCGGGCGACGCCTAGCGATTGTGGCAATGTTCATGCTGGTCCTCGAAGTCACCATCTGGTTCCCGACCGCCCTAACCTTCGGCGCCGTCGCCCTCGCATACATCGGACCCGACCACACCGCCGATGCCTCCCTTGCCAGCAATAGCATCTTCATCCTTGCCATCGTCCTCGCTGTCTACTGGCTGGCAACGTTCATCGCCTTGAAAGGAGCGAAAGCGTTCGCGCGGGTGGCGAAATGGGGTGGGATGATCGGCACCATCGTCCCCGTCGGCATCCTCATCGTCCTTGGTTTCGCTTACGTCATCACCGGGAACCGGTCGCAAGTCACCTTCTCAGCCTCCGCGCTCGTACCGAATTTCACCAACTTCGGCAACGTTGTCCTCGCCGCCAGCATTTTCCTCTTCTACGCCGGCATGGAAATGAACGCCATCCACGTCAAAGAGGTCAAGAACCCGACCAAGAACTACCCCATCGCGCTGTTCATCGCCGCCCTGAGCACCGTCGTGATCTTCGTCCTCGGAACCCTTGCGGTGGCATTCATCGTGCCCAAAAAAAGCATCAACCTCACCCAGAGCCTCCTGACCGCCTACAACGACCTCTTCACCTGGGCACACATCCCCTGGGCCGGGTCCATCATCGCCGTCGCCCTGGCGATCGGCGTCTTCGCCGGAATCGTCACCTGGATCAGCGGACCCTCCTCCGGCCTCCTCGTCGTCGCCAAAGCAGGCAACCTTCCCCCCTTCTTCCAGAAGACGAACAAAAACGGGATGGGCACCAACATTATGATCAGCCAAGCGATCATCGTCACCGTCCTCGCCACCTTGTTCGTGGTCCTACCATCCGTCCAATCCGTGTATCAGATCCTCAGCCAACTGACGGTGATCTTGTACCTGGTGATGTACCTGCTGATGTTCGCCGCAGCCATCCGGCTCCGCTCCAGGCAACCCAACAGGCCCCGCCCCTACCGCGTCCCGGGCGGAAAAGTCGGCATGTGGGTTGTGGCCGGCGTCGGCTTCGTCGGGTCACTCACCGCCATGTTCTTCAGCTTCATCCCCCCGAACCAGATCGACGTCGGCAGCCCGGTCTTCTATGTCGGGCTGCTCGCCGTTCTCACAGTGGTGTTCGTCGCTGTCCCGTTCGTCGTCTACCAGGTGCGCCGCCCCAGCTGGCGCGACCCCGAAAGCGACTTCGCTCCGTTTACCTGGGAAATGGAAAACCACGCACCGGGAACCGTGGCCACGTCGGCAAAAGCACCCCATGAGTTAGCTGGCACCGCGAAAAAGGGCACCACCCATGCTGGCCTCTGACGCCATCGCCACAGCCGTCGCCAACGCCTGGATCCAGGCCAAGGACACCAGCGGTGGAGCGAACGCGAACTACATTCCTGCCCTGGCCACTGTGGATCCGACCCTGTTCGGCATCAGTGTTGTCACGACTGGTGGCGACACCTTCACCGCCGGAGACGCAACCGTCGAATTCGCCATCGAATCGATCTCCAAAGTGGTCAGCATGGCGTTGGCCATGGACGCCATCGGTGCGGAGGAGTTCCACGGCAAAGTTGGTACCGATCCGACCGGATTACCATTCAACTCAGTGATGGCTCTCGCCCTCCACGGTAATAAACCCATGTCCGCATTGGTGAACGCGGGCGCGATGTCCGCGACCAGCCTGATCCCCGCCGAGAGCGCCGAACACCGCTGGGTGACAATCCTCGAGGGTCAGAGCACGTTCGCCGGTCGACAACTCACCCTCAGCGACATGATCAACGACTCCGAGCAGGCGACCAACGCCCACAACAAAGGCATCGCCTGGCTGCTTCAAGCTGCGGGATACCTGCACGCGGACCCGATGGGGGTCTGTGACGTGTACACCCGCCAATGCTCCACCCTGATCACCACCACCGACCTCGCAGTCATCGGCGCCACCCTCGCCAACGGTGGCATCAACCCCACCACCCAGCACCAGGCAGTGACAGCGGACAACGTTCCGCATATCCTCGCCGAGATGACGATGGAAGGACTCTACGAATCCTCCGGCGATTGGGCATACAGTGTCGGCCTCCCCGGCAAAAGCGGTGTCGGCGGCGGCCTTGTCGCCGTTGTTCCCGGAGTCCTCGCCATCGCCGCGTACTCACCTCCCTTGGACGAGCGAGGCAACAGTGTCCGCGCACAGCAGGCGATCACCCAGATCACGCGCACCCTCAACCTCAGCCTTTACCGGAACGGTCCCCGAACGGTGATCCCGGAACCCGCCAGTGTCCTGACCACAATCGGGGACTGAACAATGCGTCTTTCCTCCGCCGTTATGTTCGTCACCGAACTTGAGCGCTCACGCGGATTCTATGAAGAGCTGCTCGGGGTCAAACCCTCCCTACTCTCCTCGAGCGCGGCGCTCTTTCGGACTCCCGACCACGATCAGCTGTACCTTCGGGCGCTCGGTGATCGGGCCCCGCACCCCGTCGGCGGCGTCGGAATCCAGTATCTGATCTGGACGGCAACCGATCCCGACGACCTCATGCGGTGTGAAAATGTCCTCCGCACCCAATCGGCGCATGCGACTCGGACAACGGTCGATGCCTTCACCCTGGTTGAAGGGGTCGGCCCCGACCAGGTTCCGATCCTCGTTTCCTTCCCCGGGCCCGATGAGACCACCCGGACCGAGATCATCGCCCGAATCTATGACTGGTAACCATCCCCGAGTAGCCGTGACGGAGGCCTGTCATGTTCATCGCGTCTGAGATCGGTGACGCCTTGGCCGCCTCCGGATCAATGGCCTGGCAGATTCTGTGGCCCTTGATCCTCGGTTTCGCCTTGTCCGGAGTCATCCAAGCGGTCGTCCGCAAGGAGCGGATCACGAAGCTCATGGACGACGACTCCCCCCGGGCCATCGCCGTCGCCACAGGGCTTGGGGCGATGTCCTCCTCCTGTTCCTACGCCGCGACCGCTCTCGCGCGTGCCCTGTTCCGCAAGGGAGCGAGCCTGTCAGCGGCGATGGCGTTCGAGGTCGCCTCCACGAATCTCGTCGTAGAACTCGGCCTGATCTTGGCGTTCGTGATGGGGTGGCAGTTCACGGTCGCCGAATTTGTCGGCGGCCCGATCATGATCGTCCTGATCGCGCTCGGCTTTCGACTATGGATGCGCGGGAAAATTCAAGACGCCGCCCGGAACCATGCCAACGAGGGACTGCCCGGATCAATGGAGGGGCACGCAGCCATGGACATGTCCATCGGCGGAGATAACGAATTTTGGAAGCGGCTCTTCTCCCGGCCAGGAATGACGTCCGTGTCCCGCTATTTCATCATGGACTGGGCCTCGGTCCTCAGGGACATCGTCATCGGCGTCGGCATCGCTGGCGCTTTCGAGGCATGGGTGCCGAAGGCCTCGCTTCGAGCCCTCTTCGTCCAAGGGAACCCAGCTCTGGCGTTCCTCGTCGACCCTCTCATCGGACCGCTCCTGGCGATGGTGAGCTTTGTGTGCTCCGTGGGGAACATTCCCCTCGCCGCCGTACTCTGGAACGGTGGAATCAGTTTCGGAGGAGTAGTCAGCTTCATCTTCGCCGATCTGATCATCATCCCGATCCTTCTGATCTACAAGAAGTACTACGGTGCCAAAGCTGCCATCCGCATCACTGCCATCTTCTATAGCGCCATGGTCGCGGCCGGCTACCTTGTCGAGCTGATCTTCACCCCGCTCGGCCTCGTGCCCACCAACCGGCACCTCAGCATCGTCACCTCGTCGATCACCTGGAACTACACCAGTTGGCTCAATATCGGGTTCCTCGCCCTCGCCGCCCTGCTACTCGCTGTGTTCATCCGGAGCGGCTCCTGGCCCATGCTCCGAAAAATGGGCGGGCCCGCTGAGCAGCACCAGGACGAGCGCGTTCACGACGCGGAGTGACGTGCGAGGCTTACGTGAGGTGTTTGGTTCGACGAGACGACGACGCCCACTCTTGGGTCCTCTAGGGGAAATCCGTTGTCACGAATGAGTCCCTCCTCGACGCGGCGTCGGTAACGTCGCCATCCAGGTCAAACGAGTTCCTGACGGCTTTCCCTGCTCGAGCAGCAGCGACCCGCGCCAATGATTCGCACGCTCTTTGAGACTCTCGAGCAGTGGGGAGTTCGTCGCCGTATCTTCCCTGGAATCGTCTTCCGCGATCTCGACGATGGCCTGGTCAACAGTGACGGACACCCCGATGGACACCTTCGTGGCCTGTCCCTCTTGGCTGAGGTTCCCGAGGTGTTCGCGAACGACGGCGACGACATCGTTTCCCAGGACAGGGTCGATCGTCAGATCGAGAGGACCAGCGAGGGTCAGACGGGGAGTCTCTGGAAAGAGACCACCGAGCTCGGTGACAAGGTTGACCAGTTTTCGCCGCAAGGAGAAATTCCCGCCAGGTTGTTCAGGCCTGAGGGCGAAGACAGCAGTTCGGATTTCTGAGATCACCGTGTCGAGCATGTCAATGGGGCGATCGAGCCGTTTGTTCAACTCAACATCGGACGATTTCCGGAGGATCGCCTGAAGGTCAAGGCCAGCGGCGAAGATGCTCTGGATGACGTGGTCGTGGAGTTCTCGCGCAATGCGCGTACGGTCCTGCAGAGTCTCGATGCGTCGGCGCTCGGCTCGAAACCGGGCGCCGTCGATCGCCAGCGAGGCATGCCGAGCGAACATGGCGATCGTCTCGAGCTCAGACTCCGAGAAAGGTGCACCGCCCGGCGCCCGAGCAACAACGAGGACCCCGATCGATTGTCCTTGCCTAAAAAGAGGCAGCAGCATGATCGGCCCCGTCGTCCGCGCGTGGGGAGTGCCGACGAGTATGTCCAAGGCGGCGCTCACAAAGGGAACTTGGGCATGCAGAACGGCGGCGATCTGAGTGCCGTCCGCTGGGATGTGGAGGCCTTCGAGGCCTTCGGCGAGGGGGCCTCGGGCCGGGTCGATGATCAGGGTACCTTCAGTTGTTTCGGCCACGACGCAGACAAGGTCGACTCGCGTGAGACTGGCGACGCTGTCGGCCACGAGCCGAAGCGAGACCTCCGGTTCGTTCGAAACCAGCGACATTGCGATCTCGGCCGACATATCGGCGCGGCGTTCCCGCTGGCGGGTCGCCAGCAACTGGCGGGCATTGTGGATGGCGATCCCAGCAGTAAAAGCGAGCCCGGTGAGAAGTTCTTCGTCGTCAAGGGTGAATTCGCCGGAGAGTTTCTCGCCGCAATAAACCTGAATCCACCGATGGACGTTGAGTTGAGAGCGGCGCGTTAAACGGAGAATGCCTTTCTGATCAGGGAAAATAGAGCTTGTTCAGAGTCCTATTCGCCCGATAAGAGAGGCATCTCGTAGGTGCAAGTTTCTCACGCCGCCAGGGCTGCTGCTGCGTCATTTGATGACCCGAATCTCGTGTCGGCCGCCGGGCTGCTCCCGGTGATGCGGCTGGCCGAGACCGCCGGTCTTCGCAGCCTGGCCGATCAGTGGTTGACGGTTCCGTCGGACAAGGGTGCCAACGCTGGGTTGAAAGTCTCCTCCCTGGTGGCGGGGATGGTTGCCGGTGCAGACTCGATCGATGACATGGCGCTGCTGCGTCACGGCGGCACGGGCAAGCTCTTCACCGCCTGTTATGCGCCGTCGACGTTGGGGTCGTTCCTGCGGGAGTTCACGTTCGGGCATGTCCGCCAACTCGACGCCGTCGCCTCCCGGCTCCTCGTGGGCCTCGCCCGGGAAACACCCCTTGTCCCGAAACCCTCCGGCGCAGGCATGGTCTTCGTGGATGTGGACGACACGATCATCGAGGTGCACGGGCATCAGAAGCAGGGCGCCGGGTTCGGATACTCCGGGGTCCGCGGCCTCAACGCACTCCTGGCGACCGTGTCCACCGACACCAGCGCCCCGGTGATCATCGGCCAACGGTTGCGGAAGGGGGCGTCCGGGTCACCACGCGGTGCTGCCCGGATCGTCGCCGACGCGCTGAAGACCGTCACCCGCCTCCCCGGGGCCTCGTCGGCCCCGGTGTTGTTGCGGGCGGACTCCGCCTATTACGGGTTCGCGACCATCAACGCGGCCCGGAAAGCGGGAGCGGCGGTGTCGGTCACGGCCCGGCAAGATCCGGCCGTGAAACGTGCGATCGCCACCATCCCGGAGAACGCGTGGACCCCGATCGAATACCCCAACGCGATCATCGATGAGGACACCGGCGCGTTGATCTCCCACGCCGAGGTCGCCGAGGTCCCCTTCACCGCATTCACCTCCCGGACGAAGAAAGACCACACCCCAGGTCGGCTCGTGGTGCGGCGCATCCCGGAGCTGAACAAGAAAGATCTCGAGCATCCGACGCTCTTTGACACGCACCGGTTCCACGCGTTCTTCACCACCAGCACGTTGGACACGGTGACCGCGGACCAGGTGCACCGTCGGCACGCGATCATCGAGCAGGTCAACGCGGATTTGAAGCATTCCGCGCTGGCGCACCTGCCGTCGGGGATCTTCACCGCGAACGCCGCCTGGCTGGTCCTCGCCGTCATCGCTTTCAACCTCACCAGAGCCGCCGCAACCATTGCTGGTGCTGCTCTGGCGAAAGCGACCACCGCGACGATCCGCCGGAAACTGATCACCGTCCCGGGCAGGGTCGCGTCCTCCGGACGCCGCATCCGCCTGCACCTGCCCCACGCCTGGCCCTGGGAGGCCGCCTGGACCGCGCTGTTCGCTCACACGACAGGGCCACCCCGACGCTGATCAACCCGTCCGACCAGCCATCACGGCGCGACTAGGAACCAGCAGTGGAACGATCAGGGCAGCAAGGCCCCAGGCTTCACCGCACCCACCCGCACCCCGACGCTCACCCACCCCGCGACCCCACCCACCCCAGAAACATCGGTGGATTCAGGATAAAGAGTACCGAAATGGTGCCCCCCGACGAGTGATGGGAACCCCGAGGAACGAATGGAACCGGGGATGCCCGTCGGGGAAGCCCATAAAACGCAGATCCTTCTCGATATCGGCGATACGAACCGGTCTTCCCTCATCGTGAATAGCGCTCAAGACCCCTAAACCCTGAGGTTGACGGCCGATCCTGGACGGTGCATCGGGGGCCGCTCCGACATGGACGAACTCGTCCAGGCCGCCCTCGTCGGAAGTGACACGAAGACCGCCATATCGGGCGCCGACGAGTTCAAGAGCCGACTCAACGATGGTGCGAAGGACCACTGGCAACTCGAGCTGCTCAATGACCGCACGATTAGCGCGGAGAAGACTGCGCAAACGCTTTTCCGTATCCAACAAACCCTCGGACGAGCTTTCAGGGACCTGATCAAGGCCCGAAGTCGGGCCGTCTGGTGAGGCCACACCATTCGGCGCATTCATGACATCATCCTTCCGGCAACAACGCCTGCAAAGCTATGCAAGCGAAGCCGTTTCAGTACTTCTGGAGCACCGGGCTGACAGGCGCAGGGGCCTCCGAGGCGGCGGCGTTGAATTTTTCGGCTGTTTTGGTCTCCTTGGCAAGGAACGACGCCTACTCGCTGATCGTGCTCATGAGCGGCGCTGGGAACACCACCGTGGTGTTCTTGTCGACCCCCGACTCGACCAGGGTCTGCCGGTTCCGCAACTGCAACGCCAACGGATGCGCCATCATCGTGTCCGACGCCTCAGCCAGAGCCGCAGCAGCAAGAACTCACCCTCCGCGGCGGTGGTCCTCACGGCAGGACCAGGTGTGTGTTGATGTCACCAGGCTGAGGGGGTAGCGGTCGCGACCGGTTCGGGGAGGTCGTCGAGTTGGGACAGGTCAAGGCCCTCGGCGGCTTCGGCGTCGGTGACGCGGAGGCCGACGAGATGGTCGGTGACCCAGAGGATCAGCATCGTCATGGCGAACGGATACACCAGGGCTGTGAAGGCGAGAACACCTTGTTTGCCGAGTTGCTCCCACCCGCCTGCAGCACCGGCGGCGTTGATTGCAAGACTGGCGAATATCCCGGTCAGGAGCACCCCGACGAAGCCGCCGACCATGTGCACACCCACGACGTCGAGGACGTCGTCGTAGTGGAGACGCTTTTTCAGTCGCACGGCCAGGTGGCAGAGCAGGCCGGCGGTGGCGCCGATGACCAGGGCCGCCCACGGGGCGACATATCCCGACGCGGGGGTGATGGCCGCAAGTCCCGCGATGGCGCCGGTAGCAATCCCGATACCGGATGGTTTCCGGTGCCTGATCCAGTCGATGATCATCCACACGATGAGGCCCGCGGAGGCACCCAACTGGGTGTTCACGACAGCGGTGACGGCCACGTGTCCGGCCGTGAGGGCACTCCCACCGTTGAAGCCGAACCACCCGAACCATAAAATTCCGGCGCCGAAGAGGACCATGGGGGTGTTGTAGGGGCGTGTGACGGGTTTCGTACGACGGCCGAAGTAGATGGCCGCGGCCAGCGCTGCCGCGCCGGCGGATTCGTGGATAACTGCGCCACCGGCGAAATCCAGTGCGCCGAGACCTTTCGCACCCAGGAACCCGCCGCCCCATTCCCAGTGTGCGAGGGGCACGTAGACGGCAATGGACCAGAGGCCGGTGAAGAGAACGTAGCCGCGGAATGTCATCTTCTCAGCGAACGCGCCCGCGATGAGCGCGGGGGTGATGACGGCGAACATCATCTGGAATGCGAAGAACGCCAACGCGGGAATCATCGGTGCTAGCGCGGTGGGGGTCGCCCCGACATCCGCGAGCATCGTGTGGGAAAGATTTCCGAGCAGGCCTCCGTCATCGGCTCCGAAAACGAGGGTGAACCCGACGGCCATCCACACGACTCCGACGACGGCGACACCGACGAAGCATTGCACCATCGTGGTGATGACATTCTTCGAGCGGACAAGACCGCCGTAAAACAGTGCCAGCCCGGGGATCATCACGAACACGAGGGCGGAACAGAGCAGCACCCAGGCCGTGTCGCCGGTATCGGCGTGCATCAGGCGTGCTGGAGGGCGTCCAGGCGGGTGAAGATGTCGAGCCCGTCCGTGACCTTCGGATCGGTGACCGCACCGTACAGTTCAGGGCGGCGGTCGCCAAAGGAGTCGCAGAGCGGAGTCACGGTCTTGTCCCGGGCACGGGTCAGGTCAAGGTCCGCGGTGGTGAGGCCGTCCTTATCTGCGGATGCGACGACCCACCCCATTTCATCGACGATGGTTCCCATTTCGTTCCACTCTTGGCCCCGCTCCAGCCCGGCACGGTCACAGCACGCAATGGCGACATGGTTGGTATTCGCGGCAGCCATCGCCTTCGTGATCTCCTCCACCCGCTCACCTTCGGGGACCACCTCTCGCGGCCAGTTCGTGGGAACGACGATCAGTTCAGCTCCCCGAAGGGCGAGGCTTCGGGTCATTTCGGGGAATTCGAGGTCGTAGCAGATCAGGATCCCGAGGCGCCCGACGGGGGTGTCGACCACCGGTGCGGTGGATGCGCCGGGGGTGAAGATCAGTTTCTCTTTGTCCCAAAGGTGCGTTTTCCGGTACACGGCGAGGACCCCGGTGGAATCGACAACAGCGGCACTGTTGTAGACGTGCCCGTCCTCGCCTGCCTCGGCGAACCCGCAGATGACGACAGCATCGATCGGGGCCAGCAGCCGGCTCCACACCGCGAAGATAGCGTGTTCGCGTGTGATTGCGACCCCCCGGGCTTCCTCGGTTGAGGTCAGCATGTATCCCGAGAGAGTGAGCTCAGGCATCACAATCACCCGGTGACCGGCCGCGACGGACTCACGCACGGTCGTTGTTGCAAGTGTCAGGTTCGCGGGTAGGTCGGCGATGGTGGGGGCGAGCTGGTGGCAGGCGATGACGGTCATGAGTGGTCTCCTCCGGAGGTGGTACTGCTAGCGGTGTGTGAGGTAGGCGATTTGGGGTCGGTCGGGGTGGCGTCGGGGTCGTCCTCGGTGGCGAGAGACGTTCGCACGCGAGCGCGGGCGCCGGGCACGAACTGGACGATCACGAAGCCGATGATCAGCCATCCCAGGATGATCCAGGGGAACCAGGCGTACACCCCGGTGACTCCGACGACGTTGGTGTAGATCGTGTAGAGCACAACAAGAAGTCCGAGGATCGGGACGACGACCTGCCATCGGGGCGCTTTGCGTGCCCCGGTGAAGAACAGGAACTTCAAAGCGCCGGCGGTCGCGAGCGCGTATGCGACCAGCAACGCGATCGTTCCGACGGTCAGCCAATAGAACGTGGCATCCTTCTCATCGACACCCGTCAAGCGTTGACCGACCATGGCGATAAGGATAAATGCGGCAATGACACCCAGAGCCACCATTGGGGAGCCGAACTTGTTCACCTTAATCAGAGGACTCTTCGGGCTCGCATCACGGGCAAGCGCCATAGCCACCCGGGCCGCGCCAGCCAAGGTACCAACGGTGATCGCCAGCAGGCTGATGCTCGCTAAAAGGTTCAACAGGGCCGCATACGCGGTGCCAATATACGCGGTGCCGAGATCGCCATAAGGGGTCGAGGTGCTCTGGAACGCTTTCACCCCGGACGCAGAGACACCGAAGCCAAGGGACTGGGTCGCGACAACCAGCATGTAAAACACTCCGACGAGGGCGACGGCGATGATGATAGCCCGCGGGATGTCCTTCTTGGGATGCAAAGACTCGCCGCCGAGGGCCGCGGCGCCCTCGAATCCGGCGAAGGCGAGGAACCCAAAAACGGCGGCCCCCGCGATTCCCGCGATTCCCGTACCGGCGGGGAGGGTGAAGATCTGGAAACTGAGGGTCTGCCCTGCGGGCGCCGCCCCGATAGCAAGGCGAACGATGATGACGACGCTGAGCCCCGCCACGAGTGCCACTCCCGCGATCTCAATCCACAGCAGGATGCGGGTGATCAGCTTGATCTCGCGGATCGACATCACCCCGATGACGGCCAAAGCAATGATGGCCTCCCACAACCATTCATGGACCGTCGCGATGTGCAGCAGGGAGAGGAATGAATTGAAGAACAGGCCGATCTCGATCGTGGATCCAATAGCGATCCCCACATACGCCGCAACCAGCGCCCAACCCGCGACGAAACCCGTGCGCGGGCCGATGGTTTTCCCGACGAGGGCGTACACCGAACCGGTGTTCGAGATGTGGCTAGAGAGTTTCACGAACCCGTAGGCCACGAACGCCACCCCGACGATGGCGAACACGAACGCCATGACGGCGCCCTTCCCGAGAAGGGCTGCGGCCCCCGTCCCGAGCAACGCCATGGCACCCACCGGACCGATCAGGCCGATAGAGAAAGCGGCCGCATCGGTTGTTTTCAGATCTCGGCGAAGCGCCGGCTTGGGACTGCCCGGTGTGGGTGTCGTGGTGGACGGGGGAGCTGAGGTGGCAGGTGCAGTCTTGCCGGTCGCCGACGTGGTCATGGCCCAAGCATCCATCGGCAACACCGGCTGCTGTAGTGCCAAAAGTCCCAAAGCGACATGGAAAGAGCTCAACCGGCGAATTCGTCTGAGAATTTGGAGCTCAGAGCACATTGGGCTCATTTCGGCGCGAAACGGCGGTAGTTTCGGGTCGATCTCCGCGGCGTCAACGTGGTTCGAGCCCGGCCTGGTCACCGTCGCGTTCTTGAAACCGACCAGTTCCAAGAGGGGCAACCCGCCTTCCCACGCATCCTCGGAATCATGCGGATGCGGGTCTCTCAGAACGGGTTCTGGCTGGACGATTCTCCGTCACGGCGGCGCAACCGGAATTCGAGAGTCCCAGCCTCGCCGCGCTGAACGTACTCGGAGCCCCAAATTCTCTTGGGGCCACTACCTGGCGTTCTCCTCTGGCTGGTTCACGACGATGGAAGCAATTGGGGCGACGTTCTCGGCACCGCCGGGACGGGACGCAGCAAGCGACGGGGTCGTCTGGGGGTTCGCTGGAGCGGCCGCGGCCGCGACACGCTCCTTGAGGTCCTGAAGGAGGGCCAGGGTGTCCCTCGCGTCGACCCGGTGATGATCGAAATCATCCAGGGCGCGCATCATCTCGATCCTGAAGTGTGCGCTGTGAAGAAAAGACAGCGCGGCTGACGTGTCCAGCCAGTTGCCCGATATCGAGCCGTAAACGGATGATCGCCGCACCATTCGGGTCACACACCATGGTCAGATTTCCCATCCGGGTTCCGCACCGGTCCCGACGCCCGCACCGACACTGGGTGTGGGTGCGGGGTGTCGAAGTGCGTGGTGTCGGAGTGCTGGAAGACGCGCACACCGTGTCGAGACAACTCCCGGAGAACAAGCACCACGACTATGGGGGTGGCGATGCACCACGCCACAGCGTTGATCCCTACCGCTATCTGACCGCCCAGGGCAGGGGCCACCCCGGGCGTCGACACCATAATGACGGCGGCGAGCAGCACCACCCACGCCAGATAGCGCCCCCGCACGATCCCCCGCCGTGCTGAGATCGGCGGTACGGATTCGGTTTCTGCTGATCGGGGCGATCGTTGGTGACGCCGAATCCGGTATGAGGCCTCTACAGGCAGAAACAGTGCGCGGCTCATCTGACGCCCACAGAACGCGGCGCCACCGTCACGAGCTGGGTGGATGCAAGGCGGTCACCGGCAACGACCGCCCTCCCCGTTCGGGAGGGCACACCGACGGCTGCGACCTGGTCAAAGGCACGCTTCCCTCCCACCAGCAGGGGCACCATGAATCCTTTGACGCCGTCTTCCCATCCTCCCGCCGATCCCGCCGGTGCTTCCAGTTCCTGCACGGGTTGGGGTGTGAAGAAGTCGGCATAGGAAAACGGCCGCACCCCCACGGGTGGCGCATTTGTGACGCGCTCCCGGAACACCCATCGCCGCCCGCGCAACCGTTGGTTCCGGTACGGGCGAACACCGGGCTCGCTGAGGTAGAGGCTCACCATGACCCACCAGCTGTACCCGGCACGGCCGCGGAAATCTTCAAAACGTGTTCGAGGGGTTGCGTCACACGGTGTCCTTTCGCTCAGATGCAGAAACTGCTGATCTAGCGACCTAGGACCGGGGCAACCACGAAAAACGCTACACCCAGGACCCTCCACTACCTAACGTGTCAGGGAGCGTGCACCGTTACTTCGTGGGGCTGCTCAGCGGAATGTCAAGGGTTCCATCGGTGACCCCGGCGGCGACGAGGGACAGTTTCGTTTGCGTGGTCCGGGCGTGGTGGCGGATGAGCCGGTACGCGGTGTCCATGTCGAGGTTGTGGGTGTGGGCAACGACCCCCTTGGCCTGCTCGATCAGGACACGGCTTTCCAGGGCGCGTTGCAGTTGTGCTTGCGCGAGCGCGGAATCATGGATGGTCCGCTCCTGGAGGATGCTGATCGTGGCCACATCCGCCAGAGCCTGCGCGGCTAAAGCATCGATACCGTTCAGGGGCCCTTCGGTGTTCCGGAACAAGTTCAACGACCCTATCGTCAAGTCCCGCAGCCGCATCGGGATCGCGTGCACGGACACGAACCCGGAATCCGCGGAGTCCTCAGCGAACAGCGGCCACCGGTCCTTGATCTCTGCCACATTCTCCACCGACACCACCTGCCCCGTCGTGACCGCTTCCACGCAGGGGCCCTGGCCGGCACGTAACTGCATGAGACCAATGAACTTGCTCTGCTCACTCGTGGACACGATCACCTCCAAACTCCGGTCATCCGGGCCGAGGAGGATCCCGGACGCGGCCGCATCAAACAGGGAGGTGGTCTGGTCGACCAACGTTTGGAGAAGATCGATGATGTCGTACCCCCCGACCAACGAGTCCGCCAAAGTCACGAACGTGTGAAGGAGTTGCGCCTCGCGAGTATCAGTCATGGTGTCCTTCATCGGTGTGACGTTCATACGGTGGGTGTGTCGGTGAAATCAAGGTGCCGGTTGAGGACGTCGGTGGCCACATCCAAGACGCTCCGCCCGGTCGCGTAGGCGTGCCCACGCAAAACCAGGTGCGCATCCGCCGCGCTCACCCGCAACTGCGCGATGAGCATCCCAGTCGCTTGATGCTCCTCCCGACGCGAAAACACACCCTGAACCTCACCTTCCTCGGCCACCGTGTCAGCTGTCAACAACGCCCACCCCAGAACCTTCCGGGCCAGGATCGCCGCCAACAAGCCCGCATCCCGCACCTGCGTCTCAGAAAGCGGGCCGGGCGTGTCCGAATACAAATCCACCGCCCCCACCGGGATCGTTCCCACGATCATCGGAAACGCGAACACGGCACCGAAACCGGCACCTCTCATCTCCTGCAACGCCAACGGCCACCCCCCATTCGACGTGGACCCAAGATCCGCCTCCAGAACAGGACGCCGAGTCGACAAGGCCTGCCAACAGGGGCCCTCCCCCAAATCGATCTGGATCTCATCCAACCGCGCCGCACGCTCATCACTGGCCGACAACGTCTCCGACCCCAACGGATCCCCCAACGTCGACACCACCGCCCCCGTCACCCCCACCACCACCACGAACGGGGACGACAAATCATCACCACGCCCCCGCGCGGCAGACAACGCGGACGCCGCCGCCGCGAACACAACCCCATCACCCATCACACACCACAGCATCCAGAAGCCGTGCAGTCGCAGAGTTCATACGGTCTCCAACCAGAAGCGTTCCCGAAAACATTCAGCCACGGAGCGCAAGGTCTGGGTGCCAGCCGCACCCCACCCTAACGCGGCGGCAACACGCCAGAAGGTCCGACCGGGGTGGTGGGCCTGAGCACGTCAAGCCATCACGCTCAGCACCAGAGCTTCCTGTGGGCCAAGAGGCGCCTGCGGTCGGGTGGTCCCGCACGACCGTCGGGCCCTGAGTCCCGCGACGCCGGTGAACGAGAAAATAGGTCGACAGAGGAGAGAGCCTCGATCGAGGCTCTCCACACGCACCGGCATCGTCGGTGTCGGCCCGGACAGGGTCCAGGCAAGGTCGACGCTGACCTCGTTGTTGCTGGTGGTAACCCCGATACGATTCACCCGCGAGGCCAGCGACCTTTGGTGTCCAGCGGATGCTTGTTTTCGGGGACGGATCCCCACCCACACGATCACTTTTCCTGCGCCTCACCCGAACACGGGCGAAGGCGCAGAGGACGGCGAGGGCACTCTGATCCGGACAGTGAAAGCCTTCCTGACGCTCTTCCAGATCTTCTTCATCCGGCCGTTGAACCAGTCGTCGTCGTCCTTGTGATTCTTGATCTCCAGATACGCCAAGCAGACGCCGAAGATGACACTGACGACAGCCAAAGGCTGCCCGAGGAAGAAACCGATGATGCCCTGGAGAAGGAATCCGACGTTGACCGTCCAACTGAGGATCCTCCGTTGAGTCATCAGCAGGTAGCGCTGACGGGATCCCCGCACGGCCTGCCGCACCCTCATATTGATGACCGTCTCGAAGACGATGACGGCGAGCAAAAGCATCGAGAACACTGAACTGACTGATTCCATCCTGTTCCCCTTTTTCCCGTAAGCCGGTAAGTGCAAAGAGCGGTTGAACCGATTGCGATTCTAGAATGTGAACTGGATTCGGTGAGCGAGGATCGGGTCGACGGATGTCAGCACCGCTCGCGGCACTCAAAGAAAGACGTCCACGACAGTTGCGACTCACACGACCACCTAAACGACATTTGCTCGACGGAGCCAGAGGCTTTGGTCCCACCCCGTCCTCGTGCACATTGGGCCAGGCACGGTGAACGGCGGACGGAGGTACTTCACGAACGCCGTCGGAGGCGACTGCTTACCAGGCAACCTCAGAGCGTCGTGGGGTGTAAGTGGCGACGAGGGTGCGGCGGGCGGCGGACGGCGACAGGCTGGGGTCGAACCGGACGGCTTCACGAGCCTCGAAGAAGACGCCCGTCGGCGTCAGGACGGCGACAACACTCGCCGCAGGAACACCATCCCAAACGTCGCGACCGTTTTTTGAGACCGCGAGGAACACGTCCGGGACGATGTCTTCCAAGACCCGGATCATCCTCGTCGTAATCGGATCGTCGGTGCGGAGAAGAGACACGGCGACGAAGTTGTGGGCGACGAGAGCGGCCGCGATGTGCCGGGCAACAAACACTGTCCCGCATTCCGGTTCCGCGATGAAGGCCAGCGCAGGCACTCCCGGGCGTCGCCCGGCAGGTCGGGCCAGGAGGAGCGAAGCGAAAGTGTCGTCGGAGTCCGTGACGTAATCATGAAACGCCGCCGCGATCTCCACCCCGGTAGCGGACTGGTCCGTGGTCGCAAACTGTGACGCGATGTACTTCATCCGATTCCGGGCGCTCGTCCGATCGGCTTCGGTCCGGGCGTCACGATCGGTCGGGACATTTCGAACCGGGACCGGGTGGGCGAATGTGGTGTTGGTGAGTGGAGCGAACATTGTGTGCTCTCTTCCAAAGCTCGGGCCTGCCGTCACGGCGTACGGAACGCACGGTCAACGGGTCGGTATCGATGCGGCGGCCGGTGTCGCCGCCGCTCGGGGTTGTCGGAAACCACCGGGTCAACACGAACGTGACGACAACGGGCGGTGAGGGCGGGCGTGGGCGGCGAGTTCCAGATTTCGCCTAAGTTGCCGACCAGCAGTTTTCCTGGCTACGAGGCGGCACCAAACCGCCAACGAAGAAACGTGATGGTAATGCGCGAGCGAACCCTCCGCACAGAGTCAGACGGAACACACGCACTGATCTGGCGACCTAGGACTGGGGCGACCGTTCCCGACGCTACACCGATCCCGGCCCCCGTTCTAGGGCAATCCGGACTCCAACGCCCAGATGGGCGACGAGCGTGTATTTGACCCGGAACCCTTTCTCGGCCGCCGCGGTGCCGAAGCCGATGAGCAGATGCAACTTGCCGGTGCCGGAATCACCGATGAGGCACAGTAGCTGGCCGCGCCGGACCCAGTCGCCGGTGGCGAGGGTGTTGATGGTCGCGAGGTTGATGTTCGTGTTCGCGTCAAATTCGCAGTGCCCGAGCCACTTATCCCGGGGAACCCGGCCGCACTTACGCGGCGGACGGAGCACCGACGGTCGCGGTCGTCGCACTCGGCCAACAACAGCTCGGCCAAGAACCCCCTAATAGCTGGGCTGCTCTTAGTTTGCCGCGGTCGTGACCTTATCGACGACTATTCGGATCGTCGGGAGTGGGTCTGATATGAGGACCTCAACTGATGGATGGCCAGAGTTCTTCTTGTGCTTTCTGGGCGAGGCCGCGGAGAAGCTGGGCGTCTTCGTCGGTGAAGGTTCGGGGGCAGGAGTCCATGACACAGAGGGCCCCGATTCGTTGCCCGTCGGGCGACTCGATGGGGTAGCCGGCGTAGAAGCGGACACCGGGGTCCCCTGTGACGAGGCTGTAGTGGGAGTATCGGGGGTCGGTGAGGGCGTCTTCGACGACGAACTGTCGGTCTCGGCGGATGGTGACATCACAGAACTCTGAACCGTCCCGGTTTTCATGCCGCCGTTATGTTGGCGGCTTCGTCGGCTGACGGGCCGGTTTTACCAGCGTAATAGTTGGCCTCGAATTCATCGGGCGGAACGTCGCCGAGGAACGAGTGCAGGCGGTCGTTGTTGTACCAGGAGACCCAGTCGAAGGTGACTTCTTCGACGTCCGCGAGGCCCTTAAGGGCGCCCGTCCGGAACGGTGAGCCGTTGCGGATCGCTTCGTTTTTGAACAGCCCCATGACGGGGCGGTTTCTAGCGGTCGTTGCGAATGAGGTGTGTTCGTTTCGTGTGTCCTAAGCGTCGCATGGCCTGGTGTGGGGTGAGGTCTCCGAGGACCTTCCGCGGCCTGTCGTTCAGTTCCTGGGCGACACTGTCGAGGTGCTCCTGGGACCATTGACTGAGATCGGTTCCTTTCGGAAAATATTGCCGGAGGAGCCCGTTGAGGTTCTCGTTGGAGCCGCGTTGCCAGGGCGAGTGCGCGTCCGCGAAGTAAATCTTGATCCCGGTAGCTTCCTCGATCCGGGGGTGGTGGAACAGTTCATTGCCCTGATCCCACGTCAGCGTGCGTCTCAGGCTTGCAGGCAAGTGTCGGAACGCACTGATCAGAGCATCCCCGACGGTCTGGGCGGAATGGTCATCCCCCACACGGACAAGTTTTGTCACGCGGGTGCGCCGGTCAATGAGCGTAATGATCGAGGATCGTTGCCACGCACCGATGATGAGGTCACCCTCCCAGCTACCGGCGTACCGGCGGGACTCAACATGCGCGGGCCGGTCGTGGATCGACTTCATCGTCGTGGATTGTTTCAGGGACCCCGTCCTCGAGCGTCCCCGGCCGTGCTGGTGCCGATACACACGTGCGGTCCGCAGATTCGCGGGGTTTGCCGGGACGATCAGGCTTCGATAGATGCCGTCGTAAATTGTCTCGTGGCAGACATGCCAGCCCGGCCGGCGAGGATACCGGCGCTTGAGCCAACGACTGATCTGCTCCGGCGACCACCGCTTCTGCAGCTTCTGAGCGATCACCTCCCGAAGTTTGAGATCAGCCTCAAATAGTCGGCGGCGGGGTCGGCGGCGTCGCTGGTGCGCCTGGTTGTGGGCGAACCACGGCTGGTAGCGGCCGTTCTCTTTCCGGTTCCTCGAGATCTCCCGATACACGCTCTGGAAGCTCTTGCCGATCCGTGCCGCGATGCCTTTCACCGCTTCACCAGCAGCAAGCCCCTCAGCAATCTCAATCCGGTCGTCCTGGCTGAAGTATCGAGGATTGACGGGGGCAATTTCGTGGACGTGCACGCTGCCAGCGTCGATGAACCACAACGACCCGCAACTGAGCGACACACCCACCTCCGTCGACGCGGCATAGCCGGACAGGCCTTGCCTGATCAGCTCGAAGTACCGCCGCTTCACGGCGAGACTGGCACGGTTCGCTCCACCACGGGGCATGTGAATCTCCTTCTCGAAGATTCGCAACGACCGGTAGAAACCGCCCGAGATCCCTCATGACTTGATGCCACACTCGAGATGATCGACGTAGACGGGGCTGCTGCACGGTTAGGTGACAGGTTGAGGTCGCGCAGCGGGGCCGCTTCGAGGGCTGAGCCGCGCCGGAACTCACTACCTCGACGCGGGCACGGTCGGGATGAAAGGGCCTGCACCGTCCGGGCAATATTTTCTCTACCCGACGACGGCAACCCGGCTGTTATTGGCAAGAACTCCGGGAGCGACGAATCCCCGCCTAGACACTCACCCCACGGGCCTTGGCCCCGGATTGTGGACACGGTGTCATTTCGGTTATGCCGCTTCGGTGAGGCTAGCGGACAGGGCTGCTTCGTAGGCGTTCGGGCTGATGTTGCCGATCGCGGAGTGGCGGCGGCGGGTGTTGTAGCGGTTCGCCCACCGGAACACGGCCCGGTACGCGGTGCCCTGGTCGGGGAACGTCGGCCGGCCTTCAAGGAGCTCGCGTTTGAGGGTCGCGTTGAAGCTCTCCGCGAGCGAGTTGTCGGCGCTTGACCCGATCCCGCCCATCGACTGGGTCACCTTCAACTCCTTGCAGAGGGTCACGTAGGCCTTCGAGGTGTACACCGACCCGTGGTCGCTGTGAAACACCGCGCCAGCGAGACTGCCGCGGTCGTGGGCCGCGACGTGGAGGGCGTCTTCGACGAGCCCGACGCGCATGTGGTCCGCGATCTGCCAACCCGCGAGCTTGCGGGAACACAGGTCGATCACGGTCGCGAGGTAGAGGTTGCTGCCGTCACCGATCGGCAGGTAGGTAATGTCGCCCACATACCGCTGGTTCGGCTCAGCCGCGGTGAAGTCCCGCTGGACCAGATCAGGGAACCGCCGCCCTGACTGGTCAGGGATCGTCGTCGTGACCCGGCGGCGCAGCCGGATCCCGGCCAACTGGTGCTCCCGCATCACCCTCGCGACGCGTTTGCGGTTCACCCGCTCCTCGGGCGCCGCGCCCTCGTTGAGGTCAGCAGTGACCCTGGGTGCCCCGTAGGCACGATCTCCGCCCTGCTCCGGGTCCTGCACCACCCGGATCCGTTCGGCCAACACCTCGTCCGCCGCTACTCTCGCTGACCGTCCCGGCGCGGCGGCGAGCCACGCGTAAAACGATGACCGGGCGACCTCGATAACCTCACACAACCGCTTCACGCCATAGGCGTCCTTGTGATCCTCGACGAACTGGAAGCGGTTCACCAGTTCGTCTCCCCGGCGAAATACTTCGCCGCCTGACGCAGAATGTCCCGCTCCGTCGCCAGCTTGCGAGCCTCGGCCGTCAACGCGACGTTCTCCGCCTCGAGGCGCACGATCCGCGCCGACTGCGACTCCGGCCGCCCCGCCGTCGACACCGTCGACGCACCAACGGTGATCATCCCGGAGCCGAGGTTGCCGACCCATTCCTTCAACGCACCGCGGGAGATCCCGAGATCGACGGCGATGCCCTTGAGCGTCGCGCCCGGCGCCGACTCATACAACTCCACCGCCCGCCGACGAAACTCATCCGTGTAATTCTTCCTTGCCATCCTTGAATTCTCGCTTCCCCAGCAGCGTGCTGGAATCAGCGTGTCCAAAATCCAGGGTCAAGGCCCCACCCTGGATGGAGTCAGCGTGAACGCGACAGCAGCCCCGGGATCGGCGAGAATGGGCGGGTGGGCACACCCGATCCGGCACCGTCCGACACCATGTGGCTTGATGACCTCGACGCCGACGAGCTTCGAGATGTCATCGCTGCGGCCGCCACCCGCGTGGCAGGGCTCGGCGACTGGTTAGCCGTGCAACGCGCAGCCCGACGGCGCGATCCCGTAGACCTGCGTGCGATCGTGGATCAGCTAATGACGCCGCGACGGAGGTTCTACGACTACCGGCAGGCGAACGAGTACGCGGACAACTGCTTCGACACCGTCGAACTGCTCGCAGACGCCGCCACCCGCGGCACAGCACCCCTGATCCCAGTCATTGAACGGGCCATCACCCTTGGCACACGGGCGATCTTAAAATCCGATGACTCCTCCGGTGCTCAAGGCGACATCATCACCACGCTTCTGCACGCGCATGCCACCGCCACCCGCACCGCGCTCCCCCGCTCAGCCAGGCCGAACAAACACGCCTCATCCGTTGGATCATCGCCTACCGGTACGGCGGAACCCAGGACTTCTTCGACCCCGACATCATCGCCTACGCCCCAGGGCTCACCCAGAAAAGCGTCGAACACTACCGGCACGCGGTTACCGGGCTGAACCTCGGCCCGCACGGTTCCTACCCCCTCACACGCCTTGCGGTCCTTGACCGTGACCGGGACGCGATCCTCACCGCGCACGGCGGCGAGCCAGAGAACCCCATGCGCGCGCTACGCCTGGTCAACGACCTGGAAGAAGCCGGCCTCCACGAGGACGCCGTCACCTACGCCAAGCACGGCGTCGTCATGGATCAGCGCGGCTGGGATACCGCCCTGGCCACCTTCCTCGTCACGGACGCCTTCAACCGGGACGACACCGAACGGGCCGTCACCATACGCCGCGACTGGTTCACCCGCTTCCCCACCGCGACCTCATTCGCGAGCCTGCGACACACCGCCGAGCAGACGGGTGTCTGGCAGCAGGAACAAAACGCCGCTGAAGCGCGCCTCGCGGAACACGACGCCCCCGGTTACACCGCGTACCTTCTCGACGAAAACCGTGTCGACCAAGCCTGGGAATTCGCCACCGCCCACACCACGTCCCTCCTGCACCTCACCCTCTGGCTGAACCTCTGCGATCGGCACGCCCTCAACCACCCCGCCGACACACTCCCGATCTACCGCCACCTCGTCACCGACACTCTCACCATCACCGACAAACGGAACTACAAAACCGCAGCCAACATCCTCAAAGCCCTCCGCACCGCAGCCACCCACGCCGGCCCAGACGCCGCAACCGAGTTCGAAACCTTCCTCGCCGAAACCATCGACCACAACCGTCGCCGACCCACCTGCATCGACGTCTTCACCCGATCAGGCCTGATCCGCCGACCCTGACTAAAAAACCAGGAGATGCTCCCACTGAAGCGCCGGGGTTGTCTTCCGCTCGACCGCGGGTCGCGGCGGGAGGACCGCCGACGGAAAGTCGCCCTGCCACACCACGACCGTGGGGACGTCACCCACTCCCCCGCCCCTTTTCGCACGGCAATCATCGGTGCGGCCCTCCGGGCCCTGTCCCGCCGGACAACGGGCACAAGACGGGATATTTCCGATAAGGACCATTATCGGAGGTCAGATAGCGGGGGTGGAAGCGACGAGGACTTTCCGCCCGGGCGCCCCTGTCGATCGTTGTTTCTGTCCTGCTCCAAATCGAATCCGGGACCGGATTACTTGAGCGGTCTCCCAGGAGACAAAGGGGTTTCGTCACCGGCATACGGACGGCCGTCATTATGGGCGGCTTCGCGCCGGGTGACTTCAGCAAGAATTGCCCGCTCCACAAAATCGGACCAGCTCTTGTCGCCCTCGAGATGGCTCGTTGCCCGGTACGCCTCCCTCGCCCGCGCACGAAGACGCCCATCCAGATACGTCGTTACCCTCTCCCGCTCCGTCACCGCCAACTTCGACACGACAGTCGGCACGGCTGCGGGCAGATCCGGTGCGGGCAACTCTGATGTGAGCACCGGTGGCGGCGGAGGCTCCTCGATGAGTTCCACTTCGACGACTGCGGGTTCTGGCACGACGGGTCTGTTCCGGCGTTGCAGCCGGGAAAAGTCCGGGGCAGCCCCACGAGGGGAAAGGCCCGTGATCGCGCGGTCCGGGGTTTCGCTCATGCGGTCACCTCCAAAGCTTCTGCAGCAGTCATCCGGAAGACAATTTCTTGCGCGACCGCCTGCAAATCATCAGCCACCGACGATGCGCTCCGAGGCGCCTGCGCCTGCGCCTTCGCGTCTCCCCGCCTGATCTCGTACCATTTCGGCCCTTTCCGGACCTGCTCATCAAGCTCATGCACCAAAAGGCCCCGCTCACGAGTTGCCTGCGCCGTCGCCTCACTGTGCCTGACCGTTGCCGTGAACACCACGTCGTGGTCAGAGTTGAACAACGCGGCAATCTGCTCACGCGCTTCACGCTGCACGGCCGTTGCACCAGATCCCACCGCAGTAAGAACCACACCGAGGAGGTCAAGAGTCGGATTGATCGCTAGAACAGCGTCGAGCCTCGCAGCGACCGCCCCTAAGCCCTTCCGACTGGATTTGTCCGTCTTTACCGGAACGAGTGCCCACCGTGCCGCTGCGACCGCCGCCGTTTGCAGCGTCTCGTCCCCGGGAGGGCAATCGATCAGGATCATGTCGTAGTCCCCCGCCAGGGGAACAAGCAGCTGCGCTAGAGCGAGTTTGGCGCCATCGGGATCCTTATTCGCTCGAGACGATAAGCCGGCCGTCGCCTGATCCAATACGGATCCGCCGACCAGCACGTCGAGGTTCGGTCGGACACCCACGACCGGCGCCGCTCCCCCACCAAACATCAACGCTTGAGCAAGACTTCGACCTTTGTCGTCCCGCGAGTCATCCGTGTAGCCCAAGTCTTCCGCCAGGTTGCCTTGCGGGTCCAAATCCACAACAAGAACGCGATACCCGCTAGTCGCCAGAAGGCCGGCGACGTTCGCCGTCAATGTGGTCTTGAGCACCCCACCTTTTCCATTAATCACCGCGATGACTCGTTCCAGGGCGCCTCGGTCGATTACATTTACAGTCATTGTTGTCATTACCTCCATAAAGACTAAAAACAGTATTGACGCGATTAGCAAATTCCCGTCGATGCCACGCCGTGCTGGCCATTCATCACATTGGCGTCAATAGCGCTATTACCCGCATTACTGTCATTACAAGTAATCAACCTGGTGCCTACGCTGCATCGCCGAGATATTGGAATCGACTCGCCGGATTCAGCACGCCATCGAACACGAGAGAACGAGCGCTTTTGTGATCGGCTCGACGATCAGCAGACCGGGGGTATCGGGGCCAGACGCGTTCACCGTTTGTTTCGGCTTCGAAAAGTGGACGGCTGCTGACGTGCTGGCGTCTCGGACGGGACCCGGGGGAGGAGTTCATGGTGGTTAGTTCTGCCAACCACCACTGCCAAGTCTCGCGCTCGACCCAATACCGATGCCCTCGATCAACCAGGTACCCAGCAACACCAACCGTCCGTGCAGCTCGTCCCCGTAGGTCTTGCTTGCTGCGGGCCCAGCCAGCGCCATGCCTGATGATGAGCCGGTGTCTACGCAGTCTGCTCAGGATTGTCGCTGTGTGTCGCGCGGTAACTCCCAGTAGTGCAGCTGCTGAATCGACTGTCATAGCGGGATGCTGTCGCAGGAGCGCGTAAGTCCTGCCTGCCAAGTGTCCAAGACCGGCGCGAGTAAAAAGATCATGCCTGACATCTAGGAGCGTGTTCTCCAAAACCATCATCAATTCCGCACGTTTGTCGAAAAGCCCCGTAGGGGGGCGGGGGTTATTAAATGGTTGTGACCGGACTCTGTTGTCACCTGTGGAAAGCGGCGGGGTAAGCCGCCATTCAGCGGCGTTGCCCTGTTCAGCACCCGTGACGTGCTGAACGAAGCCGGCCACTTGAAGAGCGTGCAGGGCAGTGGCTGCGGTGGTGCGGCCAAGGCCGGTCATCAGGGCGAGGTCTCGGATGGACGCCGCGACGACCCGTTTGCCGGTTTGGAGGGTCAGAAACGCGACCGCTTGTAAGACGCTGACCTGGGAGTGGGCGGCCTCAGTGCGGGTCCACCGGCCGGGAGTGACTCGGAGCCGGGTCAGGAGATGCTCGACGCTGTCGACGATTCCGATCAGCTCTGTGTAGTCACGGGGCTCCTGTTCGGCCGGGAGCGGCCGGTACAGGGCCGCGTACTGCTGCGCCTTGTCCCATTGTCGTTCCATGCGCGCGTGAGCTTCCCGAGGGTCACGCTTGCGTCGGCCGCCGCGGCCGGTGTTCTTCGTCCGGTAGTGCTCCATCCCTGGAGCTGTCCTGACGGCGTGCTCAACGTCCCGGAGAGTCCAACCAGCGACCGCGGCGGACAGCAGGCACATGAACCCGGTCCAGGACGGGTTAGAACCCCCATTGATCGTGCCCATATGCGCCTCGCCCTGACGGCTCAAGCGCCGGTGCGGCCGGTGGCCAGTGTTGACCGGCCCCGACGGGGCACTGTCCTGAGCGCGCAACGCCGGCCGAAGCGCTTCGAGTGCCTCCAGCACACCAGCCAGGCCAGCCGTGGTTGCCTGGCGACCCGTCAGCGCCTCTAGGGAGCCCCGGAGAAGGGTGGAGGTGGAACCGTCACGGTGGGGCGACAGCGGGGGACGTGCGGCACCCTCGGCCGGATTGCAGAGCATCCCATGATCCAGAGTCCGGAAGCGGGCACGGGCTGCGCGGGCAAGCGCTCCCACGAGATCCGCGGGGGCGCCGTCACGGGGCGCGACCCAGATGTGTCGACCACCCGTGCCGGAGGACTGGCACACGACGTGCGCAACGTCATGGGCGTTCAGGAGTGCGGAAAGCTCGTCGCAGTCGTCTACTGCTCGTTCCATCAACTCGACAGAGACGCCGCCGCCTTCCTTACCGTCAAAGTCAAAGCACAGCAGCCGGTACAGGCCTGTGGTATCCGCCAGGCGGATAGCCCACGGCGTGGATGGGGGAGTGGGGCCGACCTGGTGGAACAGGGGATAGGAGTTCTCATCCAGACATCCGTACGCGTCGCGCTTCATCACACGCACCCGATCCCGCGGAGAAAGCACACGCGAAAGCTCCCACGCAGCCGACACTAATGACGACTCGCCGGAAGTTTTCGGGTACGCAGATAGCGCGTTGGGACGCAGACGCGTTACGATGGCGTCATCTCCTCAGGTGAGACCCTGTGGGGTAGGCGAAAGGCCCGGCTGATTACCGGTACTTGAACTGGATTAGCTCGAACCGCTTGCTTGGCGGCTTCGTGGGTTCTGAGCTACGAATCTTGAAGAGCCCGTCGTGAAAACGACGGGCTCTTACTCGTTAAGCGACGTCTGCGATGGGCAGTTCCTCCAGCTGTGGGCGCGGCGACGGAACTATGGGCAGGGACCCAAAGGCGTCGACCTGCAACTTGAAGAACGCGTCTAGGTAGTAAGCAAGCGATACTCCACTTGCAGCAGCAGCTGCCTCGATCTCAGCCCGAACATCCGGGGAGACTCGAGCCTGCAGCGACACCGTTGGCAGTGCTTCCCGGCTTCTGCGGGCCCGTCCTTGAACTGCGCTCATGGCCGACATGCTGTCGCACTTAATGCATGCATTGGAGCATGACGTTCGGCGTGTCGACATCCTTTTAGAAGGAATCGACCCTCCTGCCACTTCGAGAGGCTTCGGCCCAGGGTCCGTGCCCGCAAAGATGCCAAAGTCGTTTGTGCGCCGTGACCAATCAGAAATGGGTGACACCGAAAAGCCTTCCTTCCAGGGCTTCGCGCCAGCGTTGAGAGCCCTCAAGAGACACGGCCCACTGTTTTTCGTCTGTTGAGACGACGATTCCGAGCGCAGCCAGGTGCGAAAGTTCGGACTGCAACCGTGCGGGAGCGGCGTGAAGTCGGACCGCAAGCGAGTAGCACGTGGCAGAGCGAATCTGCCGGAGGGTCCGCACTACACGTAGCCCGAGAGTCCCTACGGACAGATCGTCGTCGATGCACTGCATGCGATTAGGTATAGCATGCTCTGAACAAGCTACGGCGCACGAACGAAGGACACATTGGGTATCAAAGCTTCGGACTCAGGACGACTCTCCGACAAGCACCGCAGCGAGCTCTCACGCAAGCTGCGACTGCTTATGGACGTCGTGGAAGCAAACACTGGCGAGCCGCCATCGTTCAAGGAAATTGAAGCTGAGTTGCATGGCAAGGGCATCGCTCTAACGCGTCCTCGCTGGTGGTACATGCTCAACGGCACCGGCCCGGTCGTACGAGACAAAGATCTCTTGACCGGCCTTGCCGACTTCTTCGGGGTGCCGGCCGAGTACCTCACGGACCCGGTTGGTCACACAGACGTGCCTGAACGCGTCCAAGCCCAGCTCGAGCTAGTTCTTGAGATGCGGAAGCAAGAAGTGGTTGCTTTCGCCAGTCGACGATTTGACGAGTTCGCGACCGTCGAAGAAATTCGCGACGTGCTCGACAGCCTTAGGAAGCTGGAAGAGCGGAAAGTCACGGAAGAAGGCGACAAGTGATGGGTGTCCTGCGCAGGAGACCGGTTTCTCCCGCCTATGCGCTGGCGAGCAAGCGTGTGAAGACGCTTCGGCTGCCACGTAAGCTAACTCTTGAACAACTTGTGGATCATGCAGAAGAGGTCCTCGGGAAGCCAATCGTCTTCGAAACGGCCGAACTCAACGGGGGCCAGTCCGCACAGCTAATCCAGATGAAGGACCGCGCCCTGGTTCAGACGCATTCAGCTCTGTCGGAGCCGTCGAGAATGGCCTGCATCCTGCATGAGATCGCTCATGTCCTGATGCAGGACCGAGATTGTGACCACATGCCCTACCTTGACCAACTCAGGGGCCGGGTCGCCTTTCAACGTCGAGATCTTGAAAACCCCAACGAGCGCATCGTCGAACTGATCGCAGATGAACTGGCGCTGCGTACCGGTGTGATCGGCACTGGTCAGGTAGGAACAGGCATTTTCAAGTGACCCTCCACGTCGCCGGTTCGGCACCCGTCTGGGCGATCCTTGTCCTGCTCACCATTCGCTACGCCTTTGTGAGAACGCAGTCGCCCAGCGTGACCTGGCTCATGATGTGCTGCGCGTTCGTGGTCATCGGACTTGGAGTGAACGAACCCTTCATAACCAACAAACTGGCCTCGCTTTTCGACACTCCCAATGTCGCCGATCTTGTCGGTCGCTGCTTTATGGTCGCTGGTTTGTTCGCCTTAGCTCAGTCCGTCGAGGCGGCCGCAGACAAGGCCCGTCTTTTCCGACCGTCCCGCTTCATCGTGTGCGGCATCGTCCTGGCGTCGATGGTCGCGTTATTCCTAGAAATCACGGCGCCTCACACCACGGACCAGTTCATGCAGACCTACGGCGCTCAGGTCCCCACCGGCCTTTACTCGGCCGTCGAGATGACGTATGTCGCCATCATTATTGGCATCGCGGCCCACGCCGTGTACGCGGAGTTGACGCAAGAACCGCGGCCAAGCCGCATGTACTGGGGCTTCATCCTTGGAGCAGCCGGCCTCATGGTCCTCGCTGCGATCGCCATCGCTATGGATGCAGCTCACGTCGTCGGACGCCTGCGCATTGTTGCCGTTCTTTCCCCGGTTTACAACGTCGTGTTTTTGCTTTCCATGGTCTTGTTGGCCGTCGGCGCGGCAGCGCCGGTGCTGGTCAGCGCCCGCCACGAATACGGGGACTGGAAGCAAGCAGCGCAAACGATCGCAAACCTCGAGCCAAAACTGCGGGAGCTCGAAGCCGCCGCAAACCGATCAGGGCTTTACTTCGAGATCCCCTATTCCCGGGCGCAGTGGCGCCGACGACTTCACCGACTCGTCCTCGAGATCGAGGACCGCGCACGTGAAGCCAGCCTCCCCCTGCCCGCCGCGACAAACCTGGTTAATCCCGCACACTTCTCGGAGGCAGCACGATGAACAAGCCGATCTATGCACTCGGAACCATCGCCGGTTTGGCCGGCACGCTCGGCCTCAGCGCTTTCGTCGCCAGGCGCCTCGTCACGCCGGCCCCGTACACCGCTAAAGCCTCGGTGCGAGAAAGCAGCGCAAGTGACGTGACGCTGACGGCAACCCGCGACACCCGGCTTCCTGGGGCCTACCGGTTGCAGCGCGGCCCTCAGAACGTGCCAGTGGGGCAGATCATCTCCGCGGCCGACGGAGCTGTGAGGCGCGAGGCTGCTGCTGTGATCGAGGCAGGGGAGTGGGCATGGGACGCGATCATGCACGACACCGTCGACGACATCCTTGCCAGCGACGAAGCCCTTGACGGTGGAACGCACGTCATCCATGTTCACGGGCAGTCACTTGGTCCGCGTCAGGTCCTTCGGGGCGTCAACGTGTGGCGGGAACTTGGAGCGTCCTCGGAGATCCTCGACTTCACAAAGCTCCCGGCCCGCTCCCTCGATGCCACGGCCTCAGACGAGGTGGTGGCACGTGTCCGCGCCGCCCGGGAGCGCGGCGCTTCGCGCGTCGTCCTTCAAGGCTGGTCCGCCGGCGCCCTGGCGGCGTCCGTCGCTGCGTCTCGTGTTGACGTCGACGCAATCATCGGCGTCTCACCACTTCTGAGCGTCAAGACGGCTCTCCGGGGGGCAGTGAGCGCCGCTCATCTACCCCGATTCGTGGGGTCCGCGGCGTTCCGCATCACGAAGACGCCTGGCCTGTCGCGCCTCGGGGGTGCCCCGACGGCGCTGGCCGTGACGGACTGGCAGGACACTCCTGGAGTACCCACTTTGTTCATTCATTCCCGCGCGGACACCCTGGTTTCGGAGTCTGACGTCAGTACGGCCGCCCGCCGGCACGGGGCAGAAGTAGTGATCTTCGAGACGGCACCGCACACCCTGGAATGGAACGAAGACCCCCAGCGCTGGGACGAAGCCGTCCGGACGTTTGCGGTCAAACACTCACTCGCGAGGTAACCCCGCGTAGCGGAACCAAGCATCCAGGAGATAGTTCACGCGCTGAGCATCCAGCGTGTAGCGGATGGCACGACCCGTGCGCTTGCCTTCCGGGATATCTGCCTCAATGACCCCGATGCCCATCAGGCGATCCAGGTGCGTCCCAAGCGCTCCACCAACGATCCCGGTGCCCCCGGAAATGTCACTACGGAACGACGGCCCGTGCTCCGAAAGATAACGGACGATCTCGTGACGGGGCCTACTGCCAGCAAGTTGAACAGCAGCCTCGACGTCGTCATCCCGATCCGGGTCAGTCGGCTTGTAAAGACGAGGCACCCGACCATTGTGGCCCTTACCAACAATCAACATCTAATGAGCCTATTAACTAGTTTCATGGAATGCCTTAGTGGTACCCTAGACCTCAGGGTCCGTCATCAGCACCCCAGCAGGGGAAACACGTGGACGGCCGCCAGGGAGGCAGGAAGTGGACGTTCGCCGCGAGTTCAATGCCCCGTCAGCCCCAGCATCATCCACAGGGCGAAAGCTGACTTTGGGGCCCGAGGTGACCCAGGCTGGTGACGTTGGCGGAACGTGTAAAAGCTGCGGCTCGTCTTCCGTAGGCACGCGGTACTGCATGACCTGCGGAGCGGACCGAACCACGGCCCTGACTGTTATTGAGGTTTCCCATATGGTCGGCCCGATGTGGTCCGCCCATGGTGTCGCCGTCACAGCCTCGACGACGACACCTCGGGCGTCCCTGCTGGAGAGAACAATTCAAGCTTCGAGCGCCGAGGCACCTTGGCGGATTGCCTTGTGCCAGGGGGGAATTGTCGAGCGTGTCGTGGTCACGTCGACGGGAACCGTCATCGACGTGCTCGAAACCGCCGCGCCCTGGGGCCTGCCTGAAGCAGGAACCCCCGAGGCCGTAAAGCACGAGCCGCTTGAACCAGATCCTCTAGTCCTCGTTGGCGCGCACGCAGGCGCGGGAACGTCGACGTGGGCGCACCTGCTCCACGGCGACGATGCCGAGACGACTGCGCCGGCTGACGGCCGGATCGTCGTCGTCTGTCGTTCGGTCCCCTCGGGTATTGCAGCCGCCAAGCGGCTCATCCGCGACGTCGGACCGGAACGAGTGCAGGCGGTCCTGATTGTCGCGGACGCTCCCGGCCAACCGGTCCCCGCAGCAGCACGCGAACAGCGCGTGCTCGCCGGGGCGAACACGGTCGTATTCGCACCCTGGATGCCGCGCCTGCGCGGTGTCACAGAGATTTCCGAAGCGTTGGACGGGCAGCTTGCCCGCACGGCGCAGCGGGTCAGTAAAGCCCTCCTTGGGGCCTCCACGAAGAAGAAGGGCAATGATGATGGATCAGGCACTGTACGCGGCGGCAGGGAAAGCGCCGCGAGTCATGGCAGCGGCTAACCGGGGCGGGCAGATCCTCGCAGAGGCCTACTGCCTGCCGGCGAAAGCGCAGAACGCGCTCGACACCGCCCACCTCTGGACGCTCATCGTCGCCGGGGCCCTCGGCGTGATCGCGCTGATCCTCGTGGGCGTCGGCATGTTCTTCCAGCAGCGCCACGGCGACGGTGGCCAGATGTTGAAAAGCATGGGCTGGTGGATCGGTGGTGCCGTGCTGATCGGTGCTGCGACCGGTATCGCGTCGATCTTCCTCGGATCGGCGTCGTCGAACTGCACGCAGATCGGGAATTGACCGGTGAGCGACAACGAACCGCTCACCCCGGGACGGGTGTCGCGGGCCTGGAACTCCCGGCCCGTCTTCATTGGAGCGGCGATCGTTATTGCGATCGCCGTTCTGGTTGTGGCGGCTGCAACCATCACTGCGTTGACGTCGCCGAAGTCAGGGACCCACGCGGCGGCCACGGCAAGCCCGGCTGCAACGTCTTCCGCGTCAGGTGGCTGCTCGGTGCCGGTTGGCAGCATGTCATCTACTCCAAAAATGCCCTCGGATCTCACCTTCAAAGCGGGAAAGAGTGGCCTATCTTGGCCAGTCTCTCGGACGGTCGGGCCCACGCGAGTAATCGACGGGTTCGACAGCTGCTTCGCGCGGTCACCACTCGGTGCCGCGCTGGCAGCGCAGACAGCGATCTATAGCCAGTACGACCCGAGCCACACGATCCAGGCAGCCCTCGGCCACTACATCGTGGACTCGCCTGGCAAGGCCAAGAGCATCGCGTCAGCCGTTGCAGCTGGCGATCCGTCGCAGGTGCAGTCGATCGGGCTT
The DNA here is from genome assembly GCF_001577365.1 of Frondihabitans sp. PAMC 28766. Lineage (NCBI taxonomy): Bacteria > Bacillati > Actinomycetota > Actinomycetes > Micrococcales > Microbacteriaceae > Frondihabitans > Frondihabitans sp. PAMC 28766. The sequence goes on along the minus strand of NZ_CP014516.1, from coordinate 25,746 downwards.
ACTCCTGCCGGATTCACGGTCGACTCGTTCACCTCCACGCGCGCGGCCGTGACGTTGGTTTACGTCCTGCCCTCATCAGCGACGGGATACGTCGGGGAGGCGTGCTCGATGGTGTGGGTTGACGGTGACTGGAATCTCTCCGTCCTCGACAACGGGTCGCTAACGGGGGGAAGCGCCACCACCCCAAGTAAGGGCGACTTCGTGGCCTGGTCTGGGGGCTCCAATTGAGCGCCGTCAGCACGGGCGTTTGCCTCGTCAGTCCCGCAGCGTGCGCCGTCGGTGGCGCAGTGAGCGGCGGTGTCTCCGCTGTCGCGTCCGGCGCGTTCCAGGACGCGGCGAACAATATCTATCAGGGCTTTGACGGCCTGATGAAGGACTTCCTGACGTCGTGGGTCGGCCAGGGATTGGTGGTGAATCTCGACGGTTCGGCTGCGAAGTGGTTCCAGCAGTCGATTCTCCCGATCAACATTCTGTTGCTCGTCGTGGGTCTCATCATCGCCGGCGTGCGAACGATGCTGGCGGCGAACGGTGGCCCCTTCCGGGAGGCGTTGACCAGCCTCGGGCGAGTCCTCGCGGTGACGACCTTCGGCACGGCCGCGGTGCAGATCTTGGTCTGGGGTGGGGACGCCTACGCGCAGTGGATTCTGAAAGAGTCCGGGACTTCGGCTGATTCGGGAAAGTTGGCCGGGGATTTCGCCAGCCAGTCTCCGGGTCTGGCGCTGATCTTTGGGCTGCTCGGGATCATCGCGGTGGGGTTGCAGTGGGCGATCATGTTCGTTCGCCAGGCGATGCTTTTGCTGCTGATGGTGTTCTGGCCCACCACCGCGTCGTACGCGATGATGCGCCAGGGCCAGCAAGCCTTCGAGAAGGTGACGGCGTGGATCATCGCGTTCGTCATCTACAGCCCACTGGCTGCGTCGATTTACGCGTTCGCGTGGCGGTTGAAGGACGGCCAGGACGGACCTGGCGGTGTGATCTACGGCCTCATGCTGATCGCGTTGGCCATCATCGCCCTGCCGGCGATGATGCGCCTGCTGGTGCCTGCCGCGGCCGCGATGGGTAACGCCTCGGGCGGTGCCATGGCGCTCGGGATGACGGCCGCGGCCGTGTCCGCGGGCGTCGCCGTCGGCGCTGCGGTGGCCACGGGTGGCGGGTCAGCCGCGGCGGGAGCGGGCGGCGGCACGGCCGGCACCGCGGCGAAGGCAGCAGGCCCATCGGCCGCGACCGGTGGCGACGTCGCTTCGGCGACCGGTGGCGGCGACGAAGCGACCGGTGGCGGCGGCAACTCGCCCGTCGCTGGTGGCGGCGGCGAAGCGGCTGCGCCGTCCGGCACGAGTGCCGGTGGCGGAGATAGCTCCGGTAGTGGCGGCTCGGCGCAGTCCGCGTCGGGTGCCTCCGATTCCGGGTCGAGTAGCGGTGCCGGTGGCCAGTCCACCGGTTCAAAGGCGGGCTGGGCCGCGGGCGGCTCAGCTGCGGATAGTGCCTCTTCGAGTGATGGTGCAGCGGAAGGAATGATCAGTGAGTAACAGCGACACCGCGGGTAAGCGGATCAAGTTCGGCAATTGGCTCCCCACAACGAAACCGACCCTGGGCGGGGTGCCCTGGCTCGGCTGGGGGGTCCTCCTGGGCGGCATTTTGCTGCTGGTGGGACTCCTCGTGTTCGGCCACCCCCTCGCCGGCATCGGCTTCTTCTTCCTGGCCGCAGTGGTGGTGGCCCTGTTCCAAGTGCGGTGGGGTGACCGGCAGGCCGGTCGGACCATCGCCGCCCGCATCGGTGACCGGTGGGGGCATTCCTCCCGCCACGCAGCCGGGAGCACCATCTACAAGACGGGGCTCTTTACGGCGCTCCCTAACGAGGCTCTGACGGCTCTACCGGGTGCTCTGGCCGACATGTCCGAGATCTCGGGCGAGGACGGGGCCGGCGAGGAATACGTGCTGCTGCACCACCGGAAGAACTCGCCGCGGCCGACGCTCGCGGCGACATTGCTGTGCAGCCCGGATGGGACTCAGTTGCAGCCGCAAGAGTCCATCGACTCTCAGGTGGTGTCCTACGGCGGGTGGATCGCGGGCCTGTCGAAGGACTCCGCGATCGAGGGGGCTGTAGTTGTTGTCGATTCCACGTTGGCGTCCACGGAGCCCCTGGTGGAGAAGATCGCCAGCGAAGTGTCCTCGTCCGCCCCGCAAGTCGCGCAGGACGCGCTGCGAGAGGCCGCCGACGCCCTGCCGGCGCGGTACTCGTCCGTGGAGGTGTTCGCGACGGTCGTGTGGTCGCAGAAGGAACTCGCGGATTCCCTCGAAGACGCGGCCGCGGAAGTGGCCGCGAAACTGCCCGACCACCGGGCAAAGCTCGCCGCGTCGGGTGCCGGGCAACCGGTCGTCGCCACGAGCGAGGACCTGGCCCGCGTCGTGCGCGTCGCGTACCGGCCCGATCGGGAGCGGGAGTTCGGCTCTGATGACCTGGCAGGGCAGACCTTCCGGATGAAGGTCACCGAGGCGGGACCTGACGTGTTCACGGACGACGACCGCCGTGTCTGCTTCCACGACGGCGTGGCGTCGATGACGGTCATGATGACCGTCCCTCCGCAGGCCCACATCACCGAATCCACGCTCGAGGAACTGTTCGCCCCGCAAGACCGGTTCCTGCGGAAGCGGGTCGCGATCTTCTACCGCCCGCTGACGCCCGCTCAGGCGATCAAGCGGGCCACGGAGCTGCGCCGGAACGCCGGGGTGTCTGCCACGGCCAAGGCGCAGCCTTCCATGTTCGACCGCCACCAGGAGGCCCTGGCAGAGAAAGCGGAAGGGGAACTCGTCACCGGGGCGTCGATGACGCGGTTCGCGATCATGGTCACCGTCACCTTTGAAGCCAGCAAGCGCGGGCTTCGGGACGCGACGCAGAAGCTGAAATCGACGCTCGAAGGCACGGGGATCTCGTACCGGTTCGTGGAGACGGACACGTCGGCGGCGTTCCACGCGACCCTGCCCCTTGGCCTCCTGCCGTGGGCCTACCAGACGCCCGCTCAGTCCCTCACTGAGGGGAGCATCTGATGGCTACGAAGATGACGAAGCGGCTGGTGCGGACCCCGATGGGGTTCGCCGGCTCAGGTGGCGGCATGTGGGGACGCGTCCCCCAGCCGCCCCAGTGGTTCACCACCTCCGTGCAGGCGTGCGGTATCTACCCGTTCGGGGTCGGCACGGGCCGACCCACGGACGGGTCGCCGCTCGGCCGGGACCTGAACAACGGCACGGCCGTCTGCACCGACCACGAGGCCCTCTACCGGGCAAACGTGATCTCGTCGCCGTCCGCGTTCCTGCTGGGGCTGAACGGCAACGGCAAATCCGAGACGGCGATGCAGATCCTGCTCGGGCAGGTCGGACGGGGCATGGTCCCGGCCGTGTTCGACCCGATCAAGGGCGAACACGTCGACTGGGTTCGCGCTCTTGGCGGGTCGGTGTTCTCCATCGGGCCCGGCGCGAACCGCGACAAACTCAACCTGCTCTCGCCCGGCCCCCTGGGCCGGGCGGCGGAACAGATCGGCGGGAAGGTCGGTCAGGAGCTCGCCCAGCTGGCCCGCGACAAAGCGGTGTCCCTCGTGCAGCTGAACGCCCGTGTCAGCCGCGGGATTCCGTTGGATGACATTGAAGACACTGCCCTGGAAGCGATCGTCGACACGATCAGGGACCGGAACGACAAGCCCGGCACCGGGGATCTCGTCGTCGCTTTCGATCAGGTGTCCCCGCAGATGCTCGCCGTCACGGGGCAGCGCGACGCGGACACGTTCCACCGGCGGTTCTCCCGTTTGGGCGAGACGCTGCGGTCGATGGTGTCAGGCGAGATGGGCAAAATGCTCGGCGGCACCGACTCGGTGGAATTCACCCCCGGGAACCCGGGCGGATTCGTCTTCGACACGTCCTCCATCGGGCAGGGAAACACCCGCCTGCTCTCCGCCGCGATGCTCTCCACCTGGTCGCTCGGCATGGATGCGATCGACGCGCACTGGGAGTTAGCGCAGCACGAACAGCGCCTCGCAGAGCAAGCCTTGCACGAGGGCGAGGTGTACGTCCCGAAGGTCACCTGGGGCGGCTACACGACCCTGATGGACGAGTTCTGGTTCCCGCTGCGCGCCTGCGAGGGAATCGTCGATCGCGTCGACGCCCTCTCACGCACGAACCGCTCCGTGGGCACCGCGGAGCTGAAAGTCACCCAAACCCCGAAAGACCTCCTGTCTCTTCCCAACCCGGAGGACCAGCAGAAGGCCCGCGGGTTCCTCGAACGCTCCGGCCTGCTTCTGCTCATGGCCCTCAGCCGGGAAGACCTGATGACGCTTCGCCAGGTGCGGCACCTCACCGACGAGGAAATCAACCTCGTTGCCGGGTTCAACGGGTCCCCGACCTGGCGCGGAGCGCGCCGGAAGAAGGGCCAGAAGGGTGCCCCTCCCGGCGCCGGGAAGGTGCTCCTGAAAGTGTCTGAGCGGGTCGGAATTCCGGTCCAGATGCTCCGCACCGCCACCGTGCAAAACCTGCACGACACCGACAACCGTTACCAGTAAGGAACCCCGATCATGGCCACCACCACCAGCCCCCTCTACGACCTGGAAGCCGACGGCGACCAGGTTCGCATCGGTGACACCACCTTCACCGGTGCCAGCGCCTACCCCGACGCGATCGCGTGGCTCACCGCCCGCGCCGTCGAGGCGGCCGGCCCGGTCTTGGTGCACAGCACCGAGAGCGCCACCGATCCAGGAACCTGGTTCACGCTCGATCAAGAAGGTGCCCTCCTGCCGGCCGCAGCCCCCACCGGGGCAGCGGCCACAGTCGCGCCCTCACCGGCACCTGCCGCCGCCACGCCGGTAAGCGTCGACGCTGACCTGACGCCCTTCACCAACTACTCAGAGCCGGAACCAATTCCGCTCCGGACCCGCGAACCGGATCTCCCTCCGCGGCCCGAAGATGACCTCCCGTCCGACGTCGAGCTCGAAGGCGAGAGCGCGGAGGATGCGCCAGCCGCAGCGGCCGAGGCTCCACTACCTCGCCGCTCCGAGGTCCGTTTCGTCAATCCGACGAAGACTCGCCCGCGGACCGGTGTCCGTGCGGCGGTCTACTCGGTGACAGGCGGGCTGGTGAACCTCGGGCAGTCCGCGCTCGAGCAGGAAACCGACGAACTGGCCAGACGGATCAGCCGCAAGCTGACCGGGTCCCACTCCACGGCGTTCCTGTCTCTGAAAGGCGGTGTCGGGAAGTCATCGACGACGGGCGGCGTCGGCATGATGCTGGCCGAGTACCGGGGCGACCCGCCCTGCGCGGTGGACATGAACCCCGACTCCGGGGATCTCGCAGAACGAGTCGTCGGCGAAGCCAACTACGACCACGCGACCGCCTCGACGGTGACCGACGTGGTGCGCGACGCCGGCAAGATCGAATCACTCACGGACCTCTCCCGGTACATGCACCACGCGAACCGGCTGCACGTCATCGCCGGCGAACAGGACCCCGCCGTCTCTGACGCGATCACCGCAGAAGACCACGCCCGCATTCAGGCGCTGGTGGCCCGGTACTACTCCATCGTCCTCACCGACTGCGGCACCGGCGTCTCCCACCCGGCCATGGCCGGGATTCTCGGCAGTGTCAGCAACGTGGTCATTGCCACCGGCTACGCCGTCTCCGGGGCCAAGCGAGCAGCAGCGGTCATCGAGTGGCTGCGGAACCACGGCTACGCCCACCTGGCCGACGGCGCGATCGTCGTTATCACCGACAAAGACGGGGTATCCAGCCAGGTCAACCGGCAAGCGATCCGCGAGCACCTGACCGGTGCCGCCGCTCACCTCATCGAGGTCCCCAGGGACGCCGCGGTCGCCGACGGCGACCAGATCAGCCCCGACCGGGTGTCCTCAGCCACCCGGCTGGCATGGATGCAAGCCGCGGCCGCGATCGTCGACGGGTACCGGTAACCCCGATGAGCCGTCGCACTCTCTTGGTCGTGATCCTCGCCGTGCTGTCCGTGGCCGCGGCCGTGGTCGTCCTGGTGCTCCTGCACCGGGCGGCCGCGTCCCACCCGGCGACGGGGCCGACCTCGGCCGCCGCCGCGACGACCGGCACCGCACGCCCCGCCCCGGCTACAGCCCGGGAGCGGGCTTTTACGGTTGCGGACCGCTTCTGCCAGCCCGGCGAGGCGTCGGATCAGTGGCAGCGGTCCCTTGCCCCTGTCCTGACGGGGGCGGCGCAGACGATGTTCGCCGCCACCAAGCCAGCGAACGTGCCCTGCGAGCACGTCGACGAGGCATCAGGGCAGGCGATCGGTGACCAGCAGACGTCGACCAACGCCGCGTGGCAGTTCACCGCGGCGACGGGCGGGCCGGTGACGGTCACGCTGCACCGTGACAGCCCCCACGACGCGTGGCTGGCGTCCTACGTTCAGCCGGGGAACTAAGGCCATGAAGGGAGGATCGATCGCTCTTACCGTCCTCGCCCCGGTCGTGGCGATTGTCATGGTCGTAGTGCTGGTCTTCACCGTCATCATCGGCGGCGGGTCACAACCGGACGCGTCGGCCGACTGCGCCGCAACCGGCGCGGCCGTCACCGTCGCGTCCGGCACCCTGCCGGCCACGGTCGGCCCGTACTCCGGGGCGCAGCTGACGAACGCGGCCGCGATCCTGACCATTGGTCAGCAGCGAGGCCTTGACCAGCACGCCCAGCAGACCGCGCTCATTGCGGCGATGACGGAATCCAGCCTCACCAACCTCACCGGGGGCGACCGCGACTCCGTGGGCCTGTTCCAGATGCGGCCCTCTCAGGGCTGGGGCACCCCCACCCAGATCAACAACATCAGCTACGCCATAGGCCTCTTCTACACACACCTCGTCGCCGTCCCCGGCTGGGAGACCAAGACCTCCGGGAATGCCGCCCAAGCCGTCGAAGGGTCCGCGTTCCCTGACCGGTACGCCACCCACCTGCCCGAGGCAGTACAGCTGATGAACGCCCTCTCCGGTGTGACCGTGAAGACGGTCTCCGACACCACCACCGGTCCCACCTGCACGGACGGTGCCACGGCCACCGCCGCGTCCGCCCTGATCCCTGGCGAGCAGGCCCCCACGGGCCCGCACGCGGCCGTCGTGGCCCGTGTGATCGCGTTCGCCAAAGCGCAGCTGGGCGACGCGTATGTCCTCGGCGGTGCCGGCCCCACGGTGTGGGACTGCTCCGGGCTGACGAAGGAGGCCTACGCGTCCGTCGGAATCAACATCGACGACGGCCACTCCGCCACCACCCAGTGGCGAAACGGTGTCGCTCGAGGGCAGATGCACCCCCTCTCGCAAGTGCAGCCCGGGGATCTGATCTTCTGGGGCGGCAACAACGCCTGGCACGTCGGGATCAGCGTCGGCGGAAACCAGATGGTCGCCGCCACCCGGCCCGGGTCCATGGTGAAGACCGAAACGGTCTGGGGCACCCCGAACAGCCAGGTGTGGCGTCCCGTTGACGGCCTCTGACCATGACCACCACCAGGCCGTCTGAAAGGGACCACCGATGACCGAACCGTCCGGCCCGCTCACACCCGCGCAGAAAGCGACCGCTTTCTACAAAGCGCCAGGGCACCCCCGTGACACCACGATCGCGGAAGCCGTCTCCGAAGCCGGGCAACGCGCCGCGACCCATGCCGCCGGACCGTCCCGCACCCGCGTCCGCCACATCGTGGCCCTCGTCGACGACGACTACGCCGGCCACGACGACTGACCTGAACCATCCGCTCAAAACCAGAACGTATCGAAGGAGAAGAACATGAGCACACGCACCATCACGGGGAACCTCGCGAACGACCCCGAGGTTGTCCCGACGGGGTCTATCAGCAGCACGAAGTTCCGGTTCATCGAAAACACCGGCGACTACCGGCACGGAAAATTCGCCCCCCACGACACCCCGACCACCCACCACGTCGAGGCCCGATTCGAGCTCGGACAGACCACGGCCGCGACCCTCCACAAAGGAGCCCCCGTCGCGGTCGTGGGCCGGGAACACACCAACAGTTGGGGACCCGACGACAACCGTTCCTACGGGCGGATCATCGACGCCGACATCATCGGTGTCGACCTGAACCGGGCCGTCGCGCACGTACGCCGCACCCGGAAGCCCGACGAGGAAGCCTGATGAGAAACCCCGAAGACCGACCGCTCGCCACCGCTCGGGAAGGTTTCTGATGAAGCACACATACCAAGACCCGATCCAGGCCGGCCTGTCGTCGATGCACTGGCCCGCATGGGGAACGCCGGTGCTGATCGCGGCGATCGTGGTGGTCCTCGCCGGTGTGATCTTCGCCGCCGTGCGGTTGCACCCGAGATACCCGGTGGACCGGATGCAGAAACACCTCCGCGCCGGAAACAACCTCGCACCCGTCCTCTACCCGCGGCGGAGGAAGGACGCCAGACAGTTGCACCCGAACGCGGAGAACCTGCCCGCGGGGCAACGCATCGGCACACTGGTCGGCGCGAAGTCGACGTGGGTGTGGCAGGGGTGGCGGGATGTTGCCGTGTACATTTTCGGTCCCGGCCGCGGAAAAACAACGTCCCTGGTGATCAGGCATTGCCTGGAAGCGCCCGGACCGGTGGTGATGACGACGAACAAGGTCGATGGTGTCAGCCAGGTCCTCGCCGGTCGGAAACTCGCCGGGAAGCGGTGGCTGTACGACCCGATGGAGGTGTACCGGCACGAGCGCCGCCCCGATTTCGTCTACGACCCGCTCACCGCGATCGAGGAGCTCGTCGACGCGCAGGAGCTCGCGGCGATCTTCGAGGCCAGCACCAAAGATGCCGACTCCAAACGTGACGCCCAGTTCGACTCCCAAGGCCTTGACCTATTCGCCTACGCCCTCCTCGCCGCACGCCTGGACGGGCTCACCCTGTCCCAGGTGTACGCGTGGGTTACACAGCAGCGGGACGAAGATCTTCGCGAGATTCTCTCCCGGCACGGGCAGGTCGGCCCCGCCATGGCACTCGAAGGCCTTCGCGTGCAGCCGGACAAGACCCGCGGCAGTGTCTACGCGACCGCGCAGCGGATGGCGTCGGCCCTCGCCAACGACAAGCTCCTTGCCTGGACGGCGGCACCTGGGGTGCGCCCGTTCGACCCGGAAGCGTTCGTCCGCAGCACGGACACCGTGGTCCTCATCTCCCGCAACGGCCCCGGCTCTGGTGGGGCATTTGTCGCTTCCCTTGTCCGTGCGATCGGCCGTGCCGGGGAGCGCGCGGCGTCCGCGGACGGTGGCCGCATCAAGGTTCCGGTCGTGTTCGAGCTCGACGAAGCCGCGAACGTGGTCAGGTGGCCAGAGCTCCCCGACCTGGTGTCGTTTTACGGGTCCCTCGGCCTGAGCCTTGGCATCTACTTCCAAGGCTGGGACCAAATGGTCCGCGTGTTCGGCGCCGCCGGGGCCGGCTCCCTGTGGACCACCGCATCGATCCGCGTCTACGGCGGTGGGGAATCCACCCAGTCACCGTTTCTCAAACGGTTCTCCGACGGCCTCGGCACCTACAACGAGTGGACCACCAACCATTCCAGCGGCCGTGGCGGGACCTCCCACACCCGGTCATCCCGGCAGCGTGCGATTCTCAGCGTCGACGACCTCGCCCACCTGCCCGAATGGCGTGCCGTCCTTGACGCCTCGGCCGCGAAGCCCGTCCTCTTAGAAACGGTTCCCTGGTTCCGGGACAAGATCCTCACCGCAATGATTAACGGCGAAGAAGTGGTCAACGGGAAGGTCATCACACACCCCGCCCCGGACACGACCACGCAGAAGGGGCAAGGCCGTGCCGAGCCCGTTTGATACCTGGCCGGCCCTGCCCAACCCCGCATCGGCCGGCGCGCCGGCGCGCGAGGGGTCCGCGTCGCCGCCGGCGGACCCGGCGACGGGCGAAGTGACCGACGCTGACGGCTTCGATACCGGGGCGTTTCTGATCTGGGTGAAGGAGCAGCTTGGCCGCACCGAGGCCTACAGTGCCCTCGCCGCGGACCGGCCCGCCTGGTGCCCCACCTGGTGGAAGCACCCTGAAGTGCTCGAGCGCCTCATCGTGGCCTACGAGGGCTATACGACGTCGCTGGCCCGGCAGAACGAGGGGGAAGGACTTGCCCTTTCTTCCTGGTGGATCCAGCACTGGGACCGGCACGCCGCGATCATCTTCGATAAACAGCGCGGCCCCTTCCGGGCGTGCGACACCAGCGGGCACCTCACCCGAGGGGGCCGCGACACCCTGACGATCAGACCAGAGGACCCACCGCAGAGTTGGGGGCCGTAACAGGGGCGGCTTATGAATTCGGAGACAATCCCATATTCTGAGTTTTCTCACACGCCCCCGCATTGGGGTGGGTCGCCTCGTTTTCTGGCGTGGAATCCGACCTGCGAAAACGCTGTCATCATGGACGTCGGTTCACCGTTCCGGACGTGCTGACGCTTTCCCCTTCCGAGCGTGTCGGTCCTCACAGGGTGTGCCGTTTTCGAATGTGCCTCATCGGTCGGCAACGCACTGCTGCGGGTCTGCCGCCCGGGTTGCAGCCGTGTTCGTTGACTGGGCTCTATGGTCGTGTGGTCTCGTGCGACGCTTCTGCGGTGTGGGGGCGGACACCACGAGGGGCCCGAGCCGATATGCGGCTCGGGCCCCTGGTGGTGAACGGCGGGGTGATGGTTAGTGGGCGGAAACCGGCTCGCTGGCGAGGTGTTCGGGTTGACGTGTGACTTCACCCGGAGTTGCGGTGTGAGATCCGCCGTGACCGCGGCGACGGAACAGCAGCGCCGACAGGATGGCGCCGAAGGCGAAGAACACAGCCCCATACCAGTAGGCCGTCGTGTAGCTGTGGACGGCTGCGTTCGCCGTTGCCTGCGCGATGGCCGCGGCCGTCGCACCGGTCGGCTTGTGCGCGGCGAGGTAGGTCGTCAGTGCCGTGGCGGCGATGGTGTTCAGCAGTGCGGTGCCGATGGAACCACCGACCTGCTGGCTGGTGTTGACCATGGCGCTGGCAACACCGGCGTGTTCGCGGTCGACACCGAGGGTCGCGGTCTGGATCGACGGGGGCATGATCGATCCCATGCCGAAGCCGAGGACCAAAAGCGCCGGGAGGATGTTGCTGGCGTAATGGCTGTCGACGGCGAGGTGGGTCAGCAAGAACATGCCGACTGTGGCCAGGATCATGCCGAATGGCACCATGATCTTCGGGCCGAAGCGCGGCAGGAACACGTTCGTTGAGAGCTGCGCGGCGAGCACGAGCATGGCAATCATCGGCAGGAATGACACGCCCGTCTTGATTGGGTCGTACTTCAGGATCTCTTCGAGGTAGTAGGTCAGGAACAAGAAGATGCCGAACATGCCGGCGCCGGCGATCGTGACCGATGCGTAGGCTGCACCGCGGTTGCGGTCCAGCACGATGTGCAGCGGCAGCAGCGGGTGGCTGGCGCGGCGCTGCCAGAGCACGAAGGCGATGACCAGCACGCCGGCGGCGGCGAGGAAGCCCCAGGTGAGAGGACTGTTCCAGCCGTCGGTCTCGGCGTTGGAGAGGCCGTAGACGAGAGAGAACAGGGCACCCGAGACCAGGATCGTGCCCGGCACGTCGAGCTTCGGGCGGGCGCCCTGGCGGGCGGGGGTGTGCACGAAGGCAACGGCGGCGATCACGGCGAGGATGGCAATCACGACGTTGATGTAGAGGTTCCAGCGCCACGAGAAGTCCTGAGTCAGGAACCCGCCGAGCAGCAGGCCGATGGCGCCGCCGGCGCCGGCGATCGCGCCGAACACACCGAACGCGCGTGAACGCTCTTTCGGGATGGTGAAGGTGGTGGTGAGCACCGAGAGAGCGGTCGGAGCGAGCAACGCACCGAACGCGCCCTGGAGTGCGCGGGCGAAGACGAGGGCGCCGAAGCTGCCGGCGGCGCCACCAAGGGCGGAGGCCGCCGCGAAACCGATGAGGCCGATGATGAAGGCGCGCTTGCGGCCGATCAGGTCGGACAGGCGCCCACCGAGCAACAGCAGGCTGCCGAAGGCCAGGGAATAAGCCGTGACGATCCACTGACGCTCACCATTGGTGAACCCGAGGTCTTTTTGGGCTGCAGGAAGGGCGATGTTCACGACGGTGGAGTCGAGGACGACCATGAGCTGAGCGAGCGCCACAGTGGCGAGCGTCAGCCAGCGCCGCGGATCGGGCGCGGGGGTGTCGATTGCACCCGAGAGGGAGGAAGTCTGAGACATGAGACTGACTATATCCGAATCTCTCGAGTTTCGGAACTCTTGAGATTCAGAACTATCCGATTTAGGATGGGGGCCATAAAAGAAAGGGGCTTGGTAGCGATGACGCTCGTAGAACCCGCCGACATCCTCGAGGTGAAGGGCACTGAAACGCACAAACTGGGGCGCAAGCGTGACCACACCCGCGATCCTGAGATCTTGGCGTGCGCTGTCGAGGTCTTGTCTGAAGTCGGTTACGACGGTATGACCGTCGAGATGGTCGCCACCCGCGCCAAGGCGGGCAAGGCCACCCTTTACCGTCGCTGGGCATCGAAAGAGGACCTCGTGATCGACGCGGTGGCGTGCCTGAAGCGCGAAGACATCGAGCGCATGGTGCTGCCCGACACGGGCACGCTGCGCGGCGATCTCGTCGCGATGATCCGCCCTCACTCGATCGAGGACAACGATAAAAACGTGCGCGTCATGGCGGGTCTCATGTCCCTGGTGACGCGCAACCCCGAGTTGGGCGACAGCGTCTTCGCGGCCGTGATGGAGCCGCGTATGGCCATCACCCGCCAACTGTTCCAGAGAGCCATCGACCGGGGCGAAATCGCGGCGGACCTCGACCTGGAGACGATCATGGCCGTGAGCCCGGCCATGGTGTCGCACCGCACGCTGATGCTCAAAAAGCCTGTCGATCGGCCGTTCTTGATCCGCATCATCGACAACCTCATCCTGCCCGCCGTCGGGATCGAACCCTCGGTATGACCGCGGCCCCGCCGAGATGATCCGCGGGTGGTGAAGGCGTCATTCACCAGTACCGGTGCAACCGGCAGCGCCGACACGCCGCGCCGGGTTCCAACTGTGGCGAACACTGTGGACTCGCCGCCGCCGCTTTCGTGAGGGCGGTCCGGGCGCTGAGCCCCTCCCCATTCGTGGCTCAGCGTCCGCGGCCCTCGTCTCCACGCGTGGGAGCGTCATCGATGTGCTCCTCATGCCGCGACTGCTCAGGGTCCGCAGGGGGACGGTTCTCGGAATCGTAGCCAGCGCGCGCGAGCGTCTGCCGGTTCCGCTCCGCCCGACTCAGCTCCGTCTTCGGAGTCTGCTCACCGTCGACCTTCGGCCCACCTTCCCGAGCGGCGCGGTCGCGAACGTCACGGGACTTCGCGAGCCCACGCGTCACCTCGTTCTGAACGGTGCTCCCGATCTTCCCTGCGGCTCGGCCGAGATGCTCAAAAACCTCGTCTCCGGGATCACTCATGGTTGTTCCTCTCTCCTCGGTGACACTGGTCTCCTCGGTGGTACTGGTCTCATTGGTGGTCCTGGATTGTGCGGCCACCGCGGCAGCCTCAACGTTGACGGGTTCGGTGGTCGTTTCCGTGACGGCGGCCACGATGGTGCGTGTCTGCACGGCCGGATCCGTGGCGATACTTCGCAGGGCGGCGCGGGCGGCGATCGCGACCGCGGTCGCCCGGTCCGCGTACCGTGCCCGGACGGGTTCGGGGAGCGGTTCCGCGGTGGTCAGTGCTGCGGCCTTGTGCAGGGCGATCACGCGGGACTGCAACCGGTCAGCGACCTGGTTCCCGCGAAGCTTCTCGGGGACGGCTTGGGTGTCGGCCGGGTCAACCCGATACTTGCCCCGGAACACATCAACCTCGGCGGCGAGCTTGTGCCAAGCGAACATGCGCACCGGGTCCGACGGCACCGCGCCCAGGGCCGCCGTCCAGTCGGGTTGTTCGACGGCGAGCGTTGCGCCACGCTCAGCCAGTCGGGCACCAATGTAATGGTGGCGTTCTGCCAAGTGCTCCCGCCATGCGGTTGGGATCAATGGGTCTTGGTGGTGTCGCCCGTCCGCAACCCATACCGGAACCCCATCAATGTCGGCCCGGTCCATCACGTTCACCACCGGCGCCTCAACCCCTTCCATGGCTTGTTCGATGCGCCACGACAGCACCGCCGGGACATCCTCCGCCGACCCGACCTCCCGCTGCGCGTACGCCCGCTGCAACGTCTCGACCGGGTCGTAGCCGTAGTCCTCCGCATGCCGAAGCGCTGCCGCGACGGCGCCCCAGGATTCCTGCGACTGCACCGTGGTGGCCACGTCGGTGCCGAGGGCGAGTTCCGCGACGTGCCCGTACCGGATCTCGTCGGCATGTTCGGCAACGTCGGCGTGCTCGTCGATCAACGTCACCAGGTCCTCGACACGATCCTGCTCCGCACGGATCGTCTCGTGCGCGGACAGGAGCCGCTCGGAGCGGGCCGCGATCTGCTCACACGCGTCCGTCACGGTTCCCGCGTCCTCGAGCGCGAGATACAGCTGGTTGCTGCCCTTACCGCGAGACAAGGCCGTGTAGGCGTCCTCACGACTCATCAAGGCGCCCCCGAGGACGTGGGCGTGTTCGGTAGTGAGGCCCTGGGAACGGCTGATGGTCCGGGCGTACCCCACCTCGACATGCTGCCTCACGTAACCGGTGGGGAGGGTGATCGGGGAGCCGTGCTCCGTGTGTCGAACATCCAGGGAACCGTCCTCGCGGATCGCCGTGACATTCCACAGATCCCCGTTTTTCACCCGGTCACGTCCCCCCTGCACCCGCAAGCCCGAATCGTTGCGGCGGGTAACGATCGTGTCTCCCACATGCGCCGACAGACCATCGCGGAGCACCACGGCTTCGCGTGTGTCGACATTGCCGGTCGCAATCCGATACGCCTGCGCGCGGGCGTTCAAGTCCGCGACGGCGGTCGCAGTCGGGGCAAGCATCAGGGACTGCACACCGGCGTCGGTGTCGTGCTGCCAGCTTTCGAACACGGCCGCGGTCATCCGCTCGGGATCCCCACCGACAATACGGCCGTTCTCCTGATACCAGGCGAAAGGGTCACCGGGACGCACCGGGTCCCGCAACCGCAGCGACGCCTCGGCTTCATCCTTATCGCGGAACCGGTGCACATGCTCCAACTGCACGGACCCCACTTCCCGGTCGATGAGGCGCAGCGCACCGCCGGCCTCGACCGCGGACAGTTGCCGGTCATCGCCGATGAGGCGCACGAACGCACCGTGCTCCTGCGCGAGCTGCACAACGTCACGGAGGCGTCGCGTGCCGGCCATGCCGGCCTCGTCGACCACGATCACATCCCCCGGGTGCAGGACGTATTTCTCGGACACATCAGTGGCAGCGACACCGTCCTGGTCGTGGGCGGTGAGGAACCCATGAATGGTCGTCGCGTCGATCCCGACCGCCTCGGACAGCACCGCGGCCGCGGGTGCAGACGGGGCCAACCCGATCATCCGCACACCACCCTGATCGAGTGCGTCTGCCGCCAACCGCAGCGCGGTCGTCTTCCCGGCACCGGCAGGACCAATCCCGGCGACAAGCTCCACGTCGGACGTCGCGAACGTCCGGGCAAGATCTCGCTGCCCGGCGTCCAAAGGCCCCTCATACGCGGCGGCGACGCGTTCGAATACGTCCCGGGAAACGGGCGACAACTTCCGGTAGCGAGCAGCGCTCAAAAGCGTGTCCTCAGCGCCGAGGATCTCCGACGACGTGTAGAGCGTCTTGCCCTTGTGCTCGAACACGGACACACCATCGGAGCGGGTCAGGGGCTGGAACGCACCGTGAGGAGACGGCGGGGTGAGCGAGATCGACGCGCCAATCGCCGCCCGAGCAACCTGCTGCACGAGAGGCTCCGCGACGTCCTGATCCGGAATCAGTGCAGCCAGCCGGCGGCGTGCTTCGGCCTCGATGACACCGGCACCCCACACCGCGTAATACTCTTCCACCGTGGCGAGAACGAATCGGGCCTGCTCGTCGACATCGATCACTGCCGGGCCGAATCCATCACGGGCGCGGGCCTGAGCGATCCGCTGCGCGGTGGGGAGCACCTCGTTCGCACGATCCTGCCCAACCCGTCGGGCAGCAGCATCATGGGTGGCCTGCGGGGACCGTCCGTGCTCCTTCTGCGGACGCGTTTCCAACGCGGCCTGCTGGGCGATCTTGATCTGCGCCTTCTGATCCGGGGCGTAGCCGTGGTCCAGCTGGTACTCCGCGGTGAGCCGTTCCACCTCGACACGGATCGATGAGGACCGGGAGGAGAACGTGTCGATGAGGTCCGTATCAACACCGGCGATTTCCATCACCGGACGCTTACCCGCAACAACCGTGCGGGCCTCCGTCGTGACGCCCAGGGCCTTCGTCACTTCGGACATGATCGCGGCGTTATAGAACTCCGACACAGGCACATTCATCCGGAACAGCAGCTTCGAGTCGACGGTCCGCCACTTCCCATCGGAACCCATCACCTTGTTCGCGACCACCAGGTGATCGTGCAATTGCGGGTCACCGTTCCGGGATTCGAAGTGCCGGAACGCGGTCACGGCGACACCACCCTCAACCTCGATCTGCTCGACACCGTTCGTCCCCGCACGAGTCGCCAGAGCCTCCCGTTCGAGGTAGGAAATCGTCGATGCCACGGCGCGGTCCTGCGCCTGCTCAATGACTTTCCGGGTGTCATCGTCGCCGAGCGCCCACAGCACGGAGACACTTTTCGCAGGCGAGCACACCAGGTCAAACCCCGCAACGGCCTGCTGGTCGGGTCGTGTCGCGGCGGTGATGTACCGGCCGAGTTCTTCCTTATCGCCGGGCTCCCGACCCTTCGCCTCCCGGAACCCCTGCGCCCCCTCACGGGCACGGATGACACGGCGTTCCTCCTGGTCCGGCTCGTGGCTATTAAGCCGGGAGAAGTCGTCGTAGCTGGTCTGGATTCGGCCCTGCAGGGTGTTCTCCTGCGCCTTATAAACAGAGAACGCCCGGCCGAGTTTCGCGGCGTCCTGCGCCTGCTTGCCGGTCTTCCCCTCCGCGATCGCCTCGGCAATGACCCGGTCAGCGTTCGGGTGCAACCCTTCACCGAAGAGGGCCTTCATCTGCGCTTCTGTGACCGTCCCCGACACCCCGAGGACGGCTGCACCGCCGCCCATCCACCGGCCGGGAGGGTTCCCATCCACCGTGTAGTAGTCACCCAGTTCTCGATCCGGGTCGCGGAGAGCGTCACCCGTGGCGATCTCGGACGTGTAGTACGTGTACCCGTCACCCGCGGACAGGACGTGCATGGTCATCATGCCGACACCCGCCCACGGGTGAACCAGAAAACACGGTTTCTGGTCGCGGTCACAGGCCGACCTTACCTCATTCATTTGTAATGCCTGAGGTGTGACGCGTTGATGACTGGAACAAAGCGAGGAACGAGCGTGTGTGAAAGGAGAGAGAAGTGGCCGGGAACGGAGATGAAGCGCAGCGGAATCGGAGTGAGCGCGGTAGTCAGGGTGAGACCGCGAGGCAAGGCTTGGAGTGACGAGGAACGAGGAGCGACTGCCGTTGCCGGAGGGGTCAAGGCCTGACACCGACAGCGCCGCACACGTTAAACTCAAGGGCGACGACGGAAGTGTGGTCACACTGCCGCGGTACGGCCGTTGACGAGAGGGATTGGGGATTCTGATGGCAGAGATTCGGAAGTCAGGTAAGCAGGCGACGGCGCGGAAGCAGGCGCGGGAACGCGCCGCCGAGAAAGCGGCGGAGTTCCGGCTGCGGCAGGATCAGCTCGAAGAGCTCGCCGCCGAATACTTCGTCTCCGTCGACGGCATTGACGGCATCGAAGAGAACGCCGAGAAAGAGATCGCAGCGATCCGCGCCCGCACGGCTGCCGCCGTCACCGGGGCGCGCGAGAAAGCGGGGAGGATCGTGCAGCGGATGCTGGACACGAGCGTCACCCGCGATGAAGTTGCCGCACGGCTCGGCATCCCTGTGCGCGACGTGAAGCGCAGCACACCCGCCGCAAACGCGGCCCCGACCACGCCGGCCGCCGCCCCCGACACTGTCGCTACGGCGGCCGCGTAGACCACCAAGACAGGACAAGGCCCGGACGAATTGGTCCGGGCCTTACCGCGCGGGCGGGCGGGTTTTTCAGGTCAAGGGCGTGCGCGCGTGTACGAGTACACGCATAAGGCGATGAACCCAGCCCATGGGGGCAGGAACGTGGCACCGAGGATGAGACCGGTGACCGCGCGACCGGTGAGGGTTGTTCCCCGGGCAAGGGCGAGGGTGCCGGGCGCGACCTCGAGGACCGGAATCAGGAGGATCATCCCGAAGCACACCGACATGACCCCCGACGGGGCACCCACCCGAGCCAGTGCCGTCCGCGGCGGCTGGTGCGCGACCGGGTATCCGGTGGCGAAAGACTGACTGTAGTTACTCATGTGCTGTCCCTTCCGTTTGTTGGTGACGCTACCGCCGGCCCCAGACACCTCCCCCGTCACTCCCGCCAGGGTGACGCCATCTCATAGTCGGTGTCGAACGTCGACGCGACCGAGCGGATAACGCCCGGCGCCTGGGAGGTGGTCAGTTGGAGGGACAGTTCCCGGTTATAAACCAGAGACGCGACCGACGCATTCTGGCTCCCGATCAGCAACCGGCTGCCATCGGTAAGGACCTCCTTCTCGTGCATATACAGCGACGACCGACTGCCGGAAAACACATGCACCCCACACCCCGCGGCCTCCAACGTGTGGAACGCACTATCCCATTCGCGGTCGGCGGTGAGGACGACACGGCAGGTCACGCCGCGGCGGGCGTCGGCTGCGAGGGCAGCCACGACTCGACGATCGGCGAGCTCTTCGCTGGTGAAATCCACCGACTGTGTCGCCCCGGTGATCGCAGCAACCATGCCCGGCTCCGCACCGGGTGACCAGAGCAGGCCGGGTGCAGCAGCCGTCTGGCCCAGGCTCCCGGGGGCGGCCGCGTAGTCGGCTGTGAAGGTCGCCGCGATCGCGGACACTTGGGCCGGGTTCCGGTCGATGATCCACGCATCCCGGGTGGTCTGGTAGTAGCGGCTGGTGAGGTTCGCCGTTCCCACAACCGACACAGCCCCATCGATCGTGATGGTCTTCTGGTGCACGATCGTCCCGGACGGTTCCCACTTCACCTGCACGCCGCCGGCGGTCAACTGGTTGTACGCCGCCGCGTTCTCCTCCCGGCCCGCGGAGGCGGCGTCCAGGAGCACGTCGACGGTGACGCCCCGTTTCGCCGCCGCGACCAGATCCGCTTGCGCAATCGGGTCGGCGAGCTCGTACATCGTCATGTCGATACTCGATGTCGCCCCGGTGATCAGCGCATAGATCTGCCCGACACCGGCTCCGGGTTCTTGCAGGAGCTCGTACTGGGACGACTCACCACCACTAACCGGGACGGGCGTGGGTGCCGCGGTGGGTACTGCCGTCCTGGTGCTGACGGGGTCGGGTGTCCCGGCCTGGTGGTGCATCTGGCCGCTGGCCCATAACGTCGCGGCCGCGGCGATCACCACAACGGTGGTGGCGGTGATGTACGCGGTTCGGCGTTGGCGTTGACTCATGGTCCAAGTCTCTTTCGTTCCTGCGAGCGGGCGGATTTCGGCGGCCAAAATCCTGATCCGGTCCGCCACGCTCACCCGCGGCTGGCGGGCATCGGTGGTGTGCGCTCCCACCCCGGCCTGCCCGCGGACCTGCCCGGCTACGGCGGCAGCTCCGACTGATCGGCGCATCGCGGCGTCCACACGCCCGCACGGTGCCCGCACCCCACCCCGGCCTGATGAACTACATCAGGGCCCCGCACACTGTGAAGCGCGAGCACCCTCAGAACAGGCGCGGATGCGTCAACTCCACCCCGAGGAGGGCGGCGCTGATCAGTTCCGGCCGCCACCCGTGCTCGATGATCACGGTGCGCAAATCCAACGACCGTTGCACTCGGATTTGTCTTGGGAGATCCCCCAGGCGCAAACCCTGCCGGTTGCGGTACCGGCCGCGCTGGACCCGGTCGAGCATGTTCTCCCGATGCGTCCCCGGGCCCACATGCGACACCGCCACATCCGCGTCCGCGTGCACGCAGATCGGGATGTCACACGAATGCAGCAACAGGGTCGATGACGGCAACGGCACCCCGGTGACCAGCTCATACGCATACCGTTGCGGACGCACCGCCTGCGGCCGACCGTCACGCCGGACCGAGAACCGCCCATACCCGTCGTCCGATATCGCACCCGTCCAAAACCAGCAATCATCCGCCTCCGGACCCTTCACCACATGGGACCAGAACCGTTCCTTTTCCGTGCGGGTCATGACGGCTCCCCAGGGTAGGCCATGGCGCTGCTGCACACGAGAAGACCCCACTGCCCCTGCCCACCGACGCCTTCGCGGGTGAGCGCGATGTGGTCGAAGTCCTCGTCCGCATGGGCATCCATGACGCACTGATGCGCGACCCCCCGAAGAGGTAGAACGATCCGCACCGGAACACACCACAACGGTACGACGACAGCAGGCTTAGGGCGATCGCCGCACCGTGCCGGGCAACGACAAGAAACCGACCCGGTCATCGTCATCGACGACCACACCGCCACCCAAGACGAACACCGCACGCAGTTCGAGGCCTACCAGCTCACCAGAACACCCGGATACCGGTCAACGACCCTCCCACGAATATCCGGCCCCACCAACTTCGCCTCATCAAGGCTTTCACCGGGACCACAGATCGCTGACCTTGCCATGTACCTGCACCACCGCCGCAACACCGTCGTCGAACCGCATCCGGCAGGATCTCGTACCGTGAGGCGGCTCTCGGGGATCCTCGAGCAGACAACAGTCCACAACCTGACCTGGACGCCATAACGGAGGCGGAGGCGGAGGCGGAGGCGGAGGCAGGCGGAGGGCCAAAAACGAAGACCCCGCAGTGCGGGGTCTTCGGCTGGCAACGTTCCGGTAACCGGCCCGTCGTAGGACCGACAATACACGGCGCCGCCGTCCGTGTCAGCCGCTCAGTGACAACCCACGCATCGCTTCTCCCTGGGGGTGCGCGAGGGGCCAGCCCCTCGCCCGCCCGGGGGCACCCCGGGCGGACGGCCTGCGTCACCCCACCGCAGCAGGCTGGGCGGCGGTAGCAGTGCTGTCCCAGCAGGCCCGGCACATCCGACGCCCCTCACCCCGCCCGAGAGCGTCCGGGTGGAAGGTGATCCCGGACAGGATCACCGTCAACGCCAACGTGCCCCCGGTAAACCGGGCACCGCACCCGTCACACTGCACCACCGGCGGGCTGACACTCACGATCCCATGCACCAGGCCCGGAACATCCGGCCACAACCCCGCCTCGCGGGTCGGGGTGGTCATGAGGCGGCCAGGAGCGCCACACGCTCGACCTCAGAGAGCAGGTACGGGAAACTGCATGACCCGAACCCGTCGGCGGCAGCAATCGCGGCGTCTTCGGTGCTGTACGTGCCAAGGACCGCCGTCACAGCGCAGTCCAGGACCACCCACACGGTCAGGGTTTGGCTGTCCCCACACGGGCAGACGATCACCCCGGCTGACCGGGCGGCCGCCCCGTCACCGGTATCGACGTAGCCAACCCCCACCGGGCTCGGACCGCCACACTCCTTACAGGCATACCCCGCGTGCTCGGGGTGCGCGTCTGGGCCATGGGCGGCTGATTGTGGGCTGTCTGGGTTTTCAGCATTTCAGGGTTCCTCTCCCTTTCGTTGTTTTTGCCGGAAGGCACGAAGTGTCGAGAAGGACGGCAGGGCACTGCGCAACCCGGCAGGGCGGTGGGGGAGAGAAGTCCGGCCGAAATAAGGGAACGCAGTGACCGCGGCCGCACTTGTCGGAGAACACCGGTGGCAACGCCACTTGCGCCGGGACATGACGGACGTACGATGCCGCAGGCTTCCGGCAACAACAACACCCCACCCGGGGTATCGGGCAGGGCCGCAAAGCGGCACCCCCTGGGAGCGCAGCGACTCCCGCCGCCCGGCGGAACCGTCCCGGCCACAGCAGCTTCCGCCGGTAAGGTGCAAGGCATGACGGTGCGGTGGAGAACGTTCTGGGCCGAACACAAAGGTCACGAGCAGTGGGTCCAGGCCGGCCCGCCACCGAAGAAGTACCGGTCCGGTGTCATGGCCGCGCACGCCGTCGACCCGACCGCCGCCGCAGTCGACCAGCCGGCCGCGTTCGCCGCATGGTCAGCTGGCGCGCTGCGGCCATGGCGTCTGACGGCCGCGTGTCAGCGGACCGGTATCGGAGACGGCGACTGGGTCGACGTCGCCTGTGGTGCCGCACTCGACGTACAAGAAGTGGACCTGTGGGAAGCAGGCGGCGTGTACCCGAAATGGGAACAGCTCGTCCGATTCGCGGCCCTGACCGACACCCCGCTTACCGAACTCCTCAACACTGACGACGACCCCGACACCCGAGCCCGGGTTCTGCCGTACGCACGCCACCCGATCCAGCAACGGCGCAATGAACTCCGCCGCTGCTACCTGCCCGAGATCGTCCACGAGACCGTCTCGGTACACCCCGGCGGACGCTGGCTGAACGCCAGCGTGGACCTCGCCAACGCGTTCCTGGCTGCGAAGAAACGCGACCTGGTCGAGATCATTCAGCCGGGCGCCGACCCCGACCCCATCATGCTCCACCACTGAGCGGGGCGAGAAACCCCCGGGTCTCTCAGAAGTTGGGGGAACTCCTGAGACCCGGGGGCTGAGGTGATCAATCGGGGGGAATCAATCACCAATAACGGTACGCGCCCACACCGTCACTCGGTAACAGGCCCGGGTAATTCATGGGAACCCGCCCGATTACGCCGGCCACACTGCGGGCGCGCCCATCGAGGGAGCGGGCGCCTGTGCTTCCGAAACACCATCAGAAAGGTGATCTCGGAACAGCCGGGCCAATCGGAGCAACCTTGATCGAAAGGGCGAGGCGGCCCCGGGGGTGAACCGGGACCGCCTCTGGTGACCTACAACAGCTTCAGCAGCGCGGCGGCGAGGGTTGCCAGGGCCGTCAGCAAGCCGACGACCTGGATGCACAACACGTAACCTTCGCTCCAGCTGTCACGACGACGATGTTTGCTCATCGTGGGCCTCCATATCCCCAGGACAGGAGGCTTGCAGTCTGCGCTCCCCTACCAGACGGAAAAGGAAGCACGTACACTCGAACTTGTAGAGATCCGAGTTCGCACGTAACTCAGACCACTTGCCTCTCGCGAGGCGAGATCAGCCCCCGTTCCTGCGGGGGCTTTTCTGGCTCTCCTGACTCTTCCGTGGGTTAAATCCGGCCGGGGAGTACCGGTTTGTGGCCGCCGAGGGAGAGCATGGCGAGGGCGATGAGTGCTTGGGGTGATTTGAATCCGAAGGCCATGCGGGTCATCAGTCGGATTTTGGTATTCATGGATTCCACGCGACCGTTGGAGAGGCCGTGCTCGATGGAAGCGAGGATCGCGGCCCGGTGTTTGACGATGCTGCGTTGGAGTGTCACGAACGCGGGGATCCGGGACCGGCGAGCCCAGGCCACCCATTTGTCGAGGGCTTCGGCAGCTTCGTGGTGGGGCAGTTTGAAGATCACGCGCAAACCTTCCTTGAGGTAGTAGGCCCGGCCGAGGGTGGGGTCGGTCTGCACGATCCAGGCGAGCTTGACCTTCTGCTTCTCGGTCAGGTTCTCCGGGTTCTTCCAGAGCGCGTAGCGGGAGTTCTTCACCCCGGCGGCGCGGGCGCTGTCCGGGCGGGCTGGCGCGTTTTTGGCGGGCCGCCCCGAGGGCGCTGGGCCTCGTTCGTGCGGGCAGCTTTTCGGGCGTCATTCCACGCGGCCCGGCGCACCTCATCGAGGGCGTCGGTGGCCCATTTCACGACATGGAACGGGTCCGCGCAGCGGACCGCGCAGCGGACCGCGTTCGGGCAGCGCTGGGCCACAACAGCGGCGATCCAGGCGGCCCCGTCCGCGGAAACATGCGTGATCTGCGCCGAGCGTTCCGGGCCGAGCGCGTCGAAGAAGCTCGCCAGTGTGGCCTTGTCCTGACCCGGTGCCGCCCAGACCAGCCGACCCGAGTCGTGGTCGATGACGCAGGTCACATACTTGTGTCCACGCTTGTAGGAGATCTCATCGATGCCGATCCTGGTCAGCCCCGCGAACTGGTCATGGAGCTGGCCGGTATCGGCCCAGACCCGGGTGATGATCGCCCCGACCGTGCGCCACGCGATCCGCATCAACACGGTGATCGCGGTCTTCGACGTTTGCGTGGCCAGCCACGCGACCTGATCGTCGAAGAAGCGGGTATGGCCGCTCTGGTGCCTGGCCCAGGGAACGGCCGCCACGATCACACCGTGGATGGAACACGTCACCCGTGGCGCGTCGGCCTCCAACACGACCTGAATCGACCCGGCATCCAACGACCGCCAGCGCCGTCGCCCAGCACCTCCATCAAATCGTGGGCTGCGCTTTCGACACGACCCGCAGCGGTTCCGCATCGATACGGTCGGCCGCACCGAGGCAACCAGAATCCCGCTCACCACATCGAGATCGATGCCCTCCACGATCGTTTTCTCGACACCGAGCAGAGCCCGCCATATCGTGAGAGATCGCACGCCGTTTTTCCGTTCTAAAGTCTCTGTTCTTTTGACAGTCAGAAACCTAGACGGACAGCGGCGTGCGGCCGTTAAGGCACCCCGAAACGACCCACGGTTACGTCACAAGAGCCGCTTTTCTCTTGTTCTTCGAGACCGGCACAGGCTTACCTGGATTCCCGCACCGGAACCCCTATTCTCTCTCCCCTGGGCCGCACCCGGTTTCGAGAGCCGCGGACCGGGGACGGTGTCTGGTGTGTCGTCCTCGTCGTCCCTGGCCCCTATCAGCGGACTTCCCGCTCATGCCAGGTCATATTGGGGACGGTCAGACGCCGCGGGAACGGGACCCGGCGGCGGAAACGACAGGGGGCGAACTTAAGTGGTTGGTACCGCGTTGAGGGTCGCGAGGGTTTCTGCGAGAAGGTCCGGGACCGTATCGATGGCGGTATCGAGGATGAATTCGAGTTGGGACGCGATCGTGCTGGCCGAGATCGCCAGAGCCCCATCCACGCACGCGGCGAGTACCGGGCAACCATCGACAGAGAGTAGAGCACTAACCACCACGCCATCAACGGCTGCACCGGCCGGGCGCTGTCCCCCACGGCTGGGAACACGTACTCCTGTCGTCGGTACAAAGAAGTGTCCTGCGGCACCCATGCTGTGCCGGTGCGATTGAGCACGAGATCATCCATAAGCACGGACAGCTCAACCGGGCCCGACGTTGCCGGTCGATCCACTTCTCCGCTCAGACTGTGGAAGACCGGAAAATCACGCAACGCCGGATAATGCGCTGTTACTGCGCGTACATCGGTGTCGGCGATGGATCCCGTGGCGGGTATCCCTGGTAGTAGCACCGCGAGGGCCTTCGGGCCTCCCAGCTTCGGATATGCGGTCGAGAAACCGGGTACTTCCAGTTGCGGGAGCCACTGGTTGATCGTGCCGAACTCGGCCACGAACTCGGGGATCTGGCTGAGGATCTGTCCCAAGGACACCGAACCCATATCAGTCGGAGACCCAACAGCAAGCGACACCCGGGAGAACAGGTCACTGAGATTGGGTTGGACGGTGACCTCGGAACCAAAAAGTTCTGCCGAGACGACCGTGCCGGTTGTGAATGTCAGGCCATGTTTGTTGCCTTGCCACTGCTTCTGGTTCCCAGTGGGGT
>NZ_CP014515.1 GCF_001577365.1 Frondihabitans sp. PAMC 28766 | reverse complement strand
CTGAAAGCCTCGCTAGAAGGGACATCAGCCGATTTGGTTGTTTTCGACTGCCCGAACCGCCAGGGCGGGCCTCTCATCTTGTCCGCGCTGAACGCCTCCGACGCCGTCGTCTATGCCGCCAAGCCGGACGAGGATGGCATTAGCGGCGTGGAGGGTGCCATGACGAGTGTGCAGCGATTCAGAGACTCTCGTCGCTTGCTGGGGGTGGCCGATAGGCTTCGCGAGGCTGGGATCGTGGTTGGCGCGTTCAGGGGCATGACCGTCCAAAGAAGAATCGAGCAATACGCACTTGAGCAGCTCGGTGAGCTTGGCAAAGTGCTGTATCCGCTTGTTCCCGATCGCGCCGTTGTCCAGGATGTTCGGGCAACTCACGAGTGGTACGGCGACTTCCGTAAGGGTCAGCCGGTTGTCGATGCCTATTCGGAAATCTTGGCCAGGGTGGTGTCATGAACGACGACAAGCCCGACCATGCAACTTTGCCGACGCGCAGAGCGCCCCGGCCCGCGCCCGATATGGGTCGAGACCCAATTGATGTTGTCCAGCCGGCGCCCGAAACGGCCCGGTCGTCCGACTTTCAGGGGGAGACGTCTTCCCGGTTCTCGATCACGCCGGTACCTGCTCCCAAGCGTGTAGTGACCGTGCAGCTCGGTACGCGTGTTTCTGAGCGCACCAAGGACTTGCTCGATTACCTCAAGGCCATTCAGAACCAGGACATCAGGTCGTCCATTGAGCAGGCGTTGGAGCAGACATACGGGCACCTGCTACCACGATCAGACAAGGATAACTAGCTATCTAGATAGATCATGTAAGCCTGTAGTGCTGGTCACAAGCACGCCACACACGGCCGACCAGCGAATCTCACGATGAGCCCCGCGACATAGTCGCCCAACGTTGTTGCCCTGGTGGTCAGTGGTGGATTCAGGCGAGGGAGTGTTCGTCACAAAGCGGCCAGGGGAACGGAGCGCCGTCTTCGAGGGTGACTTAGTCCGGGGTGGGGGAGGAGGCGTGCTCGGGGCAGACGGCGATACCGCACTGGTTCACAGGCGCCCATTGGTGGCCGTTACCGCGTTCCTCGTCGGCTCCCGGGGGCCTCAAGGATCACTGCTCGGGTGCCGGAGTCCTCATCGTTAGCCACCGGTGCGGGAGAAGTGACGCTTCCTTTGGCGGGGCGGAGGTGCGGGTTTGGCCGACGCGTCGAAAGCTCGGCATCCGGTCAGTGTCCTATGCGGCGGGTCCCATCCCGGGCTTTTCCTGTGGCTGGGGGTGGCGGCCAAGACGCGTCGGCGTCGCTGAAATGCCCAGTTACCCGGAGGTCCTTGTCGCTTCCACTCCCGCTCTTTGTTGCGGTCACGGATTTCTCCGAACGATTCTTGTGCGTGGTGTTCCGGGTATCCTCGCAGGGTGACTTCGCCGTTTGATGACCCCGAGTTCGTGGCGGCGCTGGCGGGCATGGGTGTAACCCATGTCCCGGGCATGGCGGCGGCCATGATGGAGGACATCGCTCCGCTGCTCGCGGCCGAGGGGATTGATTTGAACGGTTTGGGCGAGGATGTCAGTCTTGACGACGTCAACGAGGCGCTTGCTCGGGCGACGGAGCGCCACAATCTGACTCTGTTCACTCCGGTAGGGGCTCAGCGTGATGGGGCTTTGGCGCTCCTGCGGAGGTTCGCTGTGTCCCTCGCGGATGGTGATGGGGCTGCGGCGGCGGCCGTGCTTGATGGTGTGGAGAGTGAACCGGGGGAGGGGGAGCCGGGGGTCTCGCATGTCATCGGTGTCAGCCTGGGTGTGTTGGATTCGTGGCACACCGATCCGGGGTTGCGCGCGGCGGTCGCGGCCACGCGTGTGCCGCGGTGGAATCGGGCGGCGCGTGCTGTAGCGACTGATGTTCTTTCCCTGGCCCGGAAGGGGCGGGCTGTCGCGTCGCTGGCGAGCCTGCACCGGCATGGTGGTCTGGCATTGTTTGAGGGGTCCGCGCTCCTGGTGGCAGCAACCCTGATCGCCCGGGCCGAGTACGAGAAGAATTCTGTGAGTGAGGTGGCTGCGCTCATGCTCGGCGACGGGGGGACCCGCAGGCCGTCGGCGTCGCCCGGCCTGCAGGGGGCGTCCGACCGGAATGCGGGAAGCAGCTTCACGCGCTCCCGCCCCGCGCCGGGTGCGACAAGGCGGCGCCGGGAATCATCGGCGCATCCCGCAGGCGCTAGCGGAGCGTTGACCGGTCGTGCGTTGTGGCGCGGCTTCGCTGCGTGGCTTGAACACGCGCCCTCGTACGCTGCCCCCACGGTTGCGGAGGAACTGCGGGTGCTGCAAGCGGTGGCGAAGGTCGCGTCCGGCCAGGGCGTTGACCTGCACCGCCCGGTGGACATGGAAGCGTTGATCGACCTGCTCTGGGACGCGGACGACCCCGAGAATCCAGGCGCGCTCCAGGCGGTCCTGGAAACGGTGGACGATTACGTGCACTACCGGCTCGACACCGGTCACGACGTCGCCGGCTGGGAGAACGCGCACGAAGCCGTCCAGGACGCCCTCGATGATGTCAACGCCGGGTTAGGGCCCCTCGACGCGATCCTCGAAGACGCCGAACAGGTCAACGACACGGTGCGACGCGACGCACTCGCGCGAACACCGCTCGTCGGGGCGGTGAACGACGTGCTCGACTGGATCGGCACGGGCAGGCCCGTCACCCAGACCGGGGGCGTGCGACGTGCGGACATCGAACACGTCGCAGGCCTATTGGGCATCCGCGCGGTGGGTGTCGCCAAACGCATCGGCCGCGAGGACGACGACGACCTCGTGCAGGCGCTGTCCATGACTGAGGTTCCTGTCCTGCCGCAATGGTGGGAGGCGTTGCTGGCGGCGGGGGTGATCCGGACCACCTCCTCCCGCGTCTGGCCCGGTCCCACCGCCAGTACATGGGCGGCAGGGGAGCTTCCCCCGCTTGAAGCCGCCGAGGCGGTCGCAGCGATTTTCGTCGCAGAAACACTCACGCGCCCGCTGCGGGACGGGGGTTTCGGTGAGTGGATGCTCCAGGGATCGGTCCTCAGCCTGGTTGCCGCTCTGGCCCCCGATGACTTCGACGTTCCCGAGTCGCCCATTCCCGGCGGGGACTTGTGGACTGTGCACCACCTCGAACGCGCCGGCCTGGTGAGTGTGTCGGACACGGGACGGGTCCGGATCGCGGACGGCCACCGTGCCGCCATCACCCGAGGACTCATCGCCTTGACACTTCTCACCGACAGCGACACCGACACCGACACCGATTAGCACCCGCCCCGCCGCGAATAGGCAGAAAGGCAGCTGGTCACCCGTCGGTGGCACGGCCGCGATGCCGACGGGTGACCGATCGCATCCGGGCATGATGGGGTGCCCAAAAGAATCAGGTCACGGCGTCGACTTCTGCTCTCGACACGGTGATGGTGCAGGGGCGAGTGTTGCCCCAGACCCGGGCTGTGGTGCAGGAAGCGGCCACAGCGACTGGTGGTGAGTCCAGGATCGTCAGCCAGTTCGTGGGTGATCAAACATGGCTCGTCGCCACACGAGAGCAGTACGCCTGACGTGTGGATGACGGCACGTGCCAGCCTGAGCTGGCAACTGCTATCAGCGTCCACCCCGTTCACCTACCGGAGGCGTCGCGCCCGCTCTGCACGACCCTTGTCCTCTTTCGAGATTATCTATTTGAGGCGGCCAGAGAGTTGGATTCGTGGGGCAGCGCCCCGAACTTCTCCCGTTTGGTAGGCGATCGGCCATCGGACGCTTGAATCTCCTCGTGCCGGAGATCGCGTGGGGTCGCAGTAGTCTGGCGCGATGACCGAGCGGCCACAGATGAATGTCTACGTCGATGGCTTCAATGTCTATAACGGTCTTCTCCGCGGGACTGATTACCGCTGGCTTAACCTCGTTGCCCTGTTCGACGGCCTCTTCCTGGGTTACGACGTGCGTCTCGTCCGGTACTTCACGGCTGTGCTGGAAGGCAAGGCCAGTCCGGGCAATCCGGGTATCGTGGCGCGGCAACAGGTGTAACTGAGGGCGCTAGGTACCCTCGACAGGCTCCAAATCCATCTCGGGCACTTCGAAGTCCGGCCATCCCGATACCGGCGACGATACCGTGACCCGTCGGAACCGGAGATGGTCGACGTGTGGCGGCCCGAGGAGAAGGGCTCCGATGTCAACCTCGCCACCTACCTCGTCCGCGATGCGTTCCTGGACGCTGCGGACGTGTACGTCGTGGTGAGCAACGACTCGGATCTTGAGGAGTCCGTGCGTGTGGTTGCTTCCGAACTGGGTAAGCGGCTGTTCTTGATTTTCCCACACGGTCACGAGAGTCGGGATCTCCTCAGCTGCGGGCATGAGCGCATGGTGTGGATCGGCGCCGGCAAGCTGGCCGACATTCAACTCCCGAATCGAGTCATGGTGAACAAAACACCGATCTTCCGACCCGTCGAATTGCTACCCGACCAGGATCGGCAAGTCGCGAGGGGAAAAAGATAGGGCCCCGAAGAGGCCCTAATCCTGGCGACGATGCACCAGGTGATGTGGCTTAATTCTGCCAGGAGACCGCCGCCGTGTCAATCCGACACCGGATGCGTCACTCACTGAACGTTCCCCACCGCGGGTTCGAATGCCCGCGCCACCGCCAGCAGGAGCGGCCGCGCACGTTCGTTCCGTGGAGTAAGGGGTCACACCTGACGGGCTCATCCAGTCAGCCTGTTGTCGATTCCACCTCCACTACGTGACCCCCGATAATGGTCCTTATCGGAAACACCGCCCGTCAGGGCCTCTTTGAGCGAAAACGGGCTACAAGATGGTTCCGGGGGTCCCGAGAGGTAGGAAACGGCGCATGGGCAGCACGACGCAGGCGAGGACGGCTGGTCCTGCCGGCGCATCGAATGCGGTGGCTGCGAGGCGGGTCAGTCGGGGGAGCGCGATCCAGGCGTACCGGTCCCGCCCAGAGCTCGCCGCGGCCGCCGCGGAACTTGCCGACGCGTCGATCTCGGAGAACACGAGACGGGCGTACGCCAGCGATATCCGCCAGCTGCAACGGTGGCTTGCCGGGTACATCGAAGGCGACACCGCCGACCCTGCGGTCCTTGAGGCCACCAGCACCTGCCCGCTGTCCCCGGGGACCGTGGTGCAGTACCTGACCGAGAAGTCCCTCGTCACGACGGAGACGGGTGGGTGGCGGTATGCGCCGTCGTCGATGACCCGCTGGTTGGCGGCGATCGCCCGCGACCACATCGAGCACGGTTTCGAGTCGCCGACGAAACACCCCACCGTGCAGGCGGTCCTGGTCGGGATCCGCCGCAAGCACGCAAGGCCGAGGGATCAGTCCGCGCCGCTGCTGCTCGATGGGCTCCGGCAGGCGGTCCTTGCTGCGGACATCACGAGCTTCCCGGCCGGGGTCCGCGGCACCCGCGACATCGCCGTCCTCGTCCTCGGCTTCGCGGGGGCGTTTCGCCGTTCCGAACTGACCAACCTCACCCTGGGCGACATCACCCTGCACGACGAAGACGGCCTCCACGTCCGGGTCGTCAGGTCGAAAACCGACCAGGAGCAGCACGGCGCCATCAAGGGCCTGCCGTTTGGGGCGAATTCCGCCACGTGTCCGCCGTGTGCGTTCCGCCGCTGGTATGCGCTCCTGGTGGCGGCGGGGGAGGGGCGTCCCCAGGTGATGCGGGCCCTGCGGACGCAGAACATTGCCGTGCACCTCTGCCGCGACCCGTTCGTAGCGACCCTGCCGCGGAGTGTCGCCCTGTTCCCGGCCCTGACGAAGAACGGGTTCCCGGCATCTGCCGGCGGGGATCCATTGTTGATGCGGGGGATGAGTGGGGATGCGGTGGCGAAGATCGTGAAGGAACGCGCCCGGAACGCGGGCCTTCCGGCGGAGGCCCTGTCGGGGCATTCGTTGCGGGCCGGGTTCATCACCCAGGCCATCCGTGCCGGCGCCAGTCATCATCAGATCATGCGGCAGTCGATGCACAAAAACCCCGCCACGGTGGAGATCTACGTGCGGGAGAACGCCCCGTTGGAGCAGAACGCCGTCACCATGATCGGCCTCTAACCCCATGAACACTCGCAGCGCAGCCACGATTGCGGCGACCGCGCGAGCTCTGGACCGGGAGTGGGACCTGTTCGTCGACTGGTGTGCGTCGTGGGACCTCGGACCGTTGCCGGCGACGGCGGAGATCGTGGAACAGTTCCTGAAGGATCTCCCGGCCGCTCCGTCGACCCGGTCCCAACAGATCCGCGCGATCCGAGCCCGGCATGAGGCCGCGGGGTTCGCCCTGGCGCTTCTCCGGACCGGCCGGCCACCTTCGGCGTTGTGGCGGCAGGGCGACAGCCGGCTTGACCCGCGGCAGGCGATGGCGCAGCAGCCCCGGTACCGGTTCCCCGTCGGGGTCCGGGGCCGGAGGGATGCGTTCCTGATCCTCCTCGCTGGGGAACTCGGCATGACCCGGGCACAGATCCGCACTCTTGCCCCTGACCAGGTGCACCTCGACGGGAACCGGACGAGGGTGGGGGAGAAGGTCCTGGGGTGGGAGGAGGACCCGAGGAGGTGCCCGGGGTGTGTGGCACGCCGATGGTTGCAGGTCGTCAGCGTTCTCCTGGCCGGCCGCGACCGCGGTGCCACCCGCGACCTCCTCGACATCCAGAGAGCGAGCCCGGGCGAGCATGACTGCCAGAAACCTGTTGCGCCCGGCTGGGAGCAAGTCAACCAATTGGTCACGTCGGTTGACCAGTGGGGATGGGTCCCGGTCGATCCGACCCTCAGCACCCGCACCCTGACGACCGTCATGGGCCCTCTGCGGGTCCGAACCGACATGGTGGAGGACGTCATCTCGACCCGGTCTGATGGTGGACAGTTCCGGGACCTCACCAACTCGCAGCTGGCGGAGAAACAGGACGAGGTCCTCGACGAGGTCGAGGCGCTCGACTTGCGGATCCAACAGCTCCTCGACGAAGCCGGCAACGTCGACTCCATCCTCCGTGCCCACCTACGGCCTTCCTAGAAAAGGCAATCGGCCCCCGTTCCATGGGCCCGAGGCAGTTGCGCCCCTCCGTGGTTCTGGTGATCTGATGCAGGGCCCGAAAGTTGCCGTCGGGGTCCGCGAAGTGGGCGTAGCGGACGCCGCCACCCAGGTGGCTGACATCCGAGACCGAAACGCCCCGCTCGATGAGGGTGTCGCGAGCCAGCTCAAGATCATCGACGACCAGGTGAAGGCCCGTCACTGGCGGCGCGTCCGCGTTCCTCAGGGCCGCTCGGGGGTGCGGACATGTCCTCCGGATTCCTTGTGGCTGTCACCGTGGAAGGCCGACGCTGACGACGAGGAGGAGGAGGAGGAGGAGGAGGAGGAGGAGGAGGAGGAGGAGGAGGAGCAAGGTCGATTCAGGTCGATTCGATGCCGGTTTGGGGTCGAGCTGGGCGACGGGGTGACCGTTGCGGGCGATGGTGACCGTTTCCCTCTGGGCACCGAGGGTGAGGGTTTCGTCGAGGTGCTCGAGCCAGTCGGTGATGTCGAGTGTGCGGTCCATGTCCTTCAGTGTGCTTTGGCCGCGTGCCGCGGGGCAGGTTCGTGCCTGGGCCGCCGGCGCCTGCGCTACTCCCGCGGTGACGTGCCATCTGCCGAGTGTCAACAGGCCTTCTTCGCGGCGCTCAATCGGGAGCCGCAGCCCGCATAAAAGCGGCAGAGAACCGGGGGCGCTTCACTCACCGATATTGAGACAGTCCCGGTTATCCGTGCGAGATGCCGACCGAGATCGACCCGAGCTGCTGGTGTCATTCAAAGTCGTGTTCTGTGTCGAGGTGACGAGACGTGGACATTCGGCTCGGTCGTGGTGGTCTGATTAGAACAACTCGGCGAAACCCATATGAGCAATGTTATCGTGCGAGATCTGTAGCGACTCGAATGGTGTTTTGTCGTAGGTTTCGTCCTGTTCGACGAAGAGGTACGTTGCGCCCACATCCACGGCAGCTCGAATGATCGCTGGAAAGTCCAGGGTGCCTTCGCCTACTTCAGAAAACCGGGCCAGATCGCGCAACTCGGCGGAAATGTGATGACGGGCAGCCGCTTCGTCAGGCCCGTCTGCCTCGATATGACGTACGGCGTCGAAGAAGCTGTTTCCGACCCGACGGATTGAGACGTCCTTGAGGTGGACGAGATCTATCCGGCCTGCGTATTTCCGAATCATGTCGATGGGGTCGTAGCCGCCTCGGTGCGCCCAGTACACATCAAGTTCGATGCCGACGTGCGGGCTTTTTTCGACGATTCGATCGAGGAGTGAACTTTCGCCGTATTTAGCGAAGTCGAAATCGTGATTGTGGTAATTGAGTGAGATTCCCTGGTCAGCTAGTCGGAGGGCGGCTCGTTCTATGGATCTGCAAAAGTCATTGACGGTCTCATTCGACTCCAGTGCGGAAAAGGGAGGAGCGCCGATTCTCAAGCGGGAGCACCGGAGCCGGTGAGCGAAGTCGGGAATTACGCCGAAGAGATCATCTGCGTCGCCTGGGGCTACAGACATTGCTGCGATGTCGAGCGTGATCTCGCAACGCACTTTTTCGATTTCTCGAATCGTTTCTTCCTGCATTGGAACCGCGGACATCTCGATGGCGTGATACCCGATCCCGTCGAGACGACGGAACACCTCCGCCGGGCCGAGTTCCGCGAACTCCGCACGCAACGTGAAACCTTGAGCTCCGATGATCGTCATCACTGTCGTCTCTCTCCCAGCAGCCTTGGTCGACAAGGCATTTCGAAATGATGGAGTTCCGCATAATGGTCTAACCGACTTCAAGATCGCAGAGTCCTTGTTTTTCAGACGCCACGTTGATCGTGATGTCCCGAGCATTACGCCCGTTACGCCTTATCGCGGCATGTACCCCGGGACGGTTGAAGGTCCCTGGAAGGCGACATTGAGCTTTCTCGTTTCCGCCTCGTGGCGCGGACCGTTGAAAACGTCGGACACGGAAGCAGCAGCACCGCCACCGTTTTCTTGCATCAAGGGGATGGCCATCAACGTCGAGCCTTGGTAGTAGCTGACGGCAATTGGGCCGCCTGTCGTCGTTCGGTTTTCGACAAAACGAGTCGGCGTGCGTATTTTTAACACAGCTGTCTGGCCGGGGACGAGCGCAATGTTGATATCGTTCGTGACAACTCGACCCTCGGAGGTCCTATCGATATGCCGAACCGCCGCCCATGATGGTAAGTGCAGGACGACGGACATTGATTGGTTGCCCGTGAATGCAAGCGTGACGCCTGTTCCATGGGGATAGTGCGTTTCCATTGCCAGGGTGGCTGCTTCGCCGTCGAGGATGATAGTGCCTTGGTGAGGGGACTCGATCTCGAGGCAATTTTCACCCTCTGCCCCATGAGACGGAGTGAGTCGAAGGCTTCCGAGCCGAGCGTCGACGAGTCCTACGGCACCGCGCATGGTGCAGCACCACGCGGCGTCGTAGACCCTGTTGTGAAGTACCGGGCATTCGGGCGAGGCAACGAAGTCGAGCCCAAACCCGCCGCCCGGCTTTTGCGCGTAGCCCAGGGCGTTGGTTTCGATCAGGATCGCGTCGTCCAAGTAGCTTCGCTCGCCCGTCGCTCGCCAGAGTTCCCGAGCGAGGAGTTGCGTGTCGACCATGGCGCAGGGCTCGGTCCAGGTGTCGGGGCGACCGAACCAGTTGATCGTCGC
This sequence comes from Frondihabitans sp. PAMC 28766, assembly GCF_001577365.1. Taxonomy (NCBI): domain Bacteria; kingdom Bacillati; phylum Actinomycetota; class Actinomycetes; order Micrococcales; family Microbacteriaceae; genus Frondihabitans; species Frondihabitans sp. PAMC 28766. The sequence goes on along the minus strand of NZ_CP014515.1, from coordinate 125,939 downwards.
CGAGTTGAGGGTGCGGGCATGGGTGCGGTAGTCGTTGTACAAGCCGAGCGCGATCCGGAGCCCGCGATCGTCGTGAGAGAGGCGGGCGAAGATGGCGGCGCATCGTGCGGCAGTCATAGTGGCGTGCAACTGGGCGTGACCAGCGACGAGGTCGTCGCGTTCGATGAGATCGAAGAACTCCTTGATCAGGTCGCTGATGGCAGGGTCTCGCCAGCGCTCGTAAGCGGAGACGAGGGCTTCAAGGCTGATAAAAATGGCGTAGGTGTCGGAGCTGAGCAACCATGTTCCGGCGTTGGAGACGATCGACCCGGAGGCCGCACCGTCTGCGTCGTGGCGGGGCTCGGGGTAGGTGGCCAGCTGTCCTCGAAGAGGGAGGAAGAGGTTGCGCACGATGCGCCTCGCTATGGCTTCTGCTGACGCGTCGTGGGTGACGTGGGAGTGGTGGAGCAGTCCGGAGACGAGCCAGCCGTGTCCGGCGAGCTGTTGCTCGTCGAAGCCCTGTTGGATTGTCCCAAAGTAGCCTTGTTCGTTCAGGTACTGAGGTAAGCATGCAACGAGGAGTTCGAGGCGTGGGTTGACGGTGGCGGTGAGTTGGGACAGGTGCGAGAGCGCGAGGATGAGCCGGCCGGGTCGGTCGGCTGGCCATTCGCTTTCGCACCCGTCTGTGAGGACGAGGTCCGGGGCATAGTCAGGTTGCAGCAATCGTGTCACTGACGCGCCAACGCGCGCATCCACGGCCGTGTCGGGCTGGAATCGGAGCATGGGGACCTCGCCGTCTCAGGGGTAGCGGGTGTCGAGGGTCACTGCGGGGAATGCCTTCCCGGACCGGTATTGGTCGACGAGGTCACGGACGAGTTTGAGGTAGTAATAGCCCCACCCGTCCGAGTTGGCTCCGGCGAGGGTGGTGATCTTGGTGGGTTCGATATCGTTGCTGCCTTCGACGCTCCACTGGTCGGGTCGGCCGAATTCGTTCCACTGCTGGATGGTGAGAAATTCGGGTTCGTAGATGAACGCGTTGCTGATCATCTCGACGAGATAGGCGCCGGAGTTGCGGTTGTGGGCGTCCCAGTTGGCGAACGACCCGGGTCCCTCGTTCCCGGCGTTGGCGACGACGGCGGTCATCTGTTCTGGGCGCTGTTGGAATACCCGGTCGAAGCCCATCCAGCCCAGGCCGCTGCCGAGGGTGCTGTTATTGACGGCTTGGAACACGACCCGGCGTCCGATGAGGTCGGCAACGTTCCACTGCCGCACATACAGGCGGGTCGAGTCCCCAGGAGGGGACGCCCAGCGGAGGATAGCTCCGGTCGTGGCGTCTTTCAGAACGTATACGTTTCGTCCGTCGAGACTGGTGAGGTCGCTTCCGGCACTCATGTCGAAGCCGACGGCGTTAAAGGACAGGGCGCCCTCGGTGATGGTGAACGGCGGACTCGTCAGAGTGCCCGTGGCCTGATTGGCGCCGGCTGGGGCCTGTGAGCTGGCGATCGTGGTTTCCACGGTGACGTTGAAGGCGGGCTGTGCGTTCAGCTTCGTGATGGCCCAGGGGCCGGTGGCCGTCCAGGTGCCGAGCCCTGTCGTATCGAAGGCGGATTCAGGGGTCTCGACTCCGTTTGCATATGCGACCCGGTCCACCCAGCTCCACTGGCCGCCGGGATTGAGGACGATTTCGCGGAACGCCCCCATCCAGCGGACCGTGAAAGCGGGGTCCGTCCATGTCGGCGGATCGGTGGTGCGGGCGCCGGTGTAAATGGTCAGGAGCGGTTTGCCATCGTGCTGAACGAGGAGGTTTCGATAGGTGTCGTTCTGGAGGTATTTGGTTTTGACCTGATCGACCTGGGCCAGGAAGTTTGTCGTTCCGGCCTGACCGTTGTCGAGACCGAGCAGGAGCGTGATCTGAGGTCGTGCCCGCTCGGGCATTTTCGCGTACACCTCGAACACCTTGTCGGTGCCGGCGATGATCTTGGCAGCGGTGCCGCTGGTCCAGTTCCCGCCGAGGTTATTGGACCAATCGGCGATGATGTGGTCGATGCCGGCATAGGTGATCCACAAGGCGTGTTGCCGGATGACGTGTTCATCGAGGGAGCTGTAGTGACCCAGGACGGGTTGGGCTTCGGTGCGCGGCCAGCCGATGGCATCGAACCAGGTTTCGTAGCCGATGCCGATCTGTGTTCGGCGTTGCGGGGTTCCTTGCGACCGGGGTCGTGCGGCCCCGCCGAGGGCGGCCGGGGTGCTGTAATCCGGGAGTGGGGCTGCCGTCGCGGCCTCGGCACCGCCGAGGCCAGAGAGCGCTGCGGCGCCGGCAGCCGCAGTGGCGGCCGACCCCAGGAGGAATGTCCGGCGTGCCGGAGTGGCGCGCGGGTTCTGATCATCGGGGGATGAGTGATCCGTTGCTTTTGACATGCGCTGGTTGACTCCTTTGTCGTGCATCACGCGCAGATTGGGGAGGGTATCCGCTCATGGAAGCAGCACCCCAGTGCGCAGTGATACGTTTCACTGATTGAGAACCATAGACGCGGATCGTCCAAAGGGCAATGACTTTCTTATAAAAGTTGATTCGTTTCATCGGCTTGAACGTTTCATTTCTTTGAATCCGAGAGACAAGAGCGCGGCCGAGAGAGTGACCCCTTGAGATTGCCAGAGCGTCGCTGCTCTAAGGGAGAAGTCCGTCCAGCGGACGCCGGGGTAGGAGTACGAGGGCGGCGGTGGTCCAGCCGTGCAATGTGATGGTGCCGTATCGGCTGTTGGGGAGGTCGAGGGATCCGTCGACGACGTTGTATTTTTCGTAGGTTTCGCCGGTTTCGCCAAGGTGCCGCGTAATCGTAGCGAGCAGTCGTGTCGCGATCTTGTCGGCGTGGTCCGTGTAGCCATATCGGTCCAGACCCCAGCAGGCGATGATGTGCAGGGGTGGCCACCCGGCGGGGTAGGTCCATTGCAGGTCCTCGTACTCCAGTGCGAACCGCGCCGGGTCGGGGCGGGATTGTTCGGTGGAAAGCAGTCCATGGTCCCGGAGGAGGTCGTCGAGTCCTGCGGCCATGCGCGCGGTCTGTTCGCCCGTGGCGACTCCCGCCCAGAGAGCCCAGTAAGACGTGGCGCCGAGTACAGCGACGTGTTGCTCGCGGACGTAGTCGTAGTCCAAATAGTGCCCGCGATCTTCGCTCCAGCAGAAGCGCCGCATGAGAGTCGCGCGCCTGTCGGCGTCGGCGGTGAATTCGCGGACCTGGTCGGGGAGCTTGAGCATGTTCGCGAGGTGCGCCAGAGTGCGCGCGTAGACGACGAGGGCGGCGTTGGTCATGACCGGGTTGGTGTGGGTTACGTCGCCGTCGAACTGGGTCGTCCAGTCGAGCCCGGTTTCGGCTTCGGCGGCGAGCCGTGGGTCCAGCGTGGGGTCGCCGAGGTCACGGTTGGTGACGAGCCCGGTGGGGGTGGCGTGGTGGTCAGCGAGCCAGTAGTCCCGGTATTCGCGGACCAGGAGCGGGTAGGCGCGGTGCAGGAGTTCTTGGTCGCCGGTGGCGCGAATGTAGCGAAGGATGCTGTCGGCGAAGAGCGGGATCTGGGATCGGGTCGACAGGGGCTGTTCGTTGCCGTTGGGCATGTAGCCGAATCGCTCAATTAGGAAGAGGTAGTTTTCGATGTTTCCGCGGATGAGGTCGAGGCGGTCGTGGACGATGAGGGCGAGGTTGGTGAAGTAGGTGTCCCAGCTGAACATGGTGGTGTACCAGTCCGGGGAGGTGGGAGCTGCCCCCGCGACCCAGGGGAAGGGAAGATCGATCGATTCCACCGACTGGCGGCGTGGGTCGTCCGATCGGACGACGTCGTTGTCCCAGCCGTGGCGGATGGAGTCGTCGAGGTTTTTCATCATTTTCCAATCGAGTGATCTGTATGAAGGTGACCTGGCCGCCGTGATCGCCGCCGATGAGCATGAAGCGGCAGCCGACGAAGTCTTCCGCCACCTCCGCGGACAACAGCCGTGCGCGCCCGCCACAAGGGTGCGGTCGTCGACGCGGAGCGTGTAAGCGGTCGCCGTGGCGTCAATGGTCAGCCGGTGCGGTCCGGGACCGACGGCGAATGTGTTCTGGACTGTGAGATCGTCCACCGTTCGTGTGATGTCGGCAACGCCGTCCCGGATCGTCAGCGCGTAACGATGGTTGGCGCTGCTGGCGGCACCGATGCCCGCGCCGGGGGGAGCGTCCTCCGGGAGCACCGCCGCAAAAGTCTGCTCGTCTTGGGTCTGGACGAGGAATACGTCTGCACCGCCTGGAACCAGCACGGTACCGTCATCGCCGATGTGGAGCCCTGCAGACGGTGCGCCGACGCTACTCCAGCCCCCTCCGACGACGCCGGTGAATCGCTGCTCGGTGATGGGGCCGGCAGGTCTCGTGTGACGGTGACCTGGAGGTCTGTTGTCCCGTGCTGGCCGATGACGGGCCACTCGTCGACCCACTCGACGGGGAGGAGAAAGGTCTCTCTGCCGAGGTTGTGGTGGGCGACGAAACCGCCCTGTGATTGGTGCCGCGTCCCCAGGGCGACGGCCCACCAGGCTCCGTCGGCGGGTCGAACGAGGTCCGCGTGGCCGAGGGACTCTATCGGGTGTCCGACTCGGTGGCGGTGTGTCATGACGGGGGTTGTGCGGCGCCGGATCGAATGGTCCCCAGGGGGAGCGGCTGCGGCCGACTGTTTGCATGTGCCCTTTCCCGGTCCCGCCCTCGGCGCAGAACAGGTACTACCAGTCGTCGATGTGGTAAAGGTGCGGTGCTTCGATGTCGTTGGATTCAAAACCGCCGTAGTTGGGGGTGAGTTGGCGGAACCGCCCTAGTTGGCCGGTTGTCATGTCGAGCACGGCTTGGACGATGGGGCCGAGGCGTCCGTCGGGGCGATACTGTGCCGGCCGGGTGACGGCGCCGCCGATGGGATGCCAATGAATGAGGTCTCGGGAATGGCTGATGGTGATCCCCGGGAGGTGGTTCATGGTCGAGTTGGCGAGGTAGTAGTCCTCGCCCACCCGCACGATGGAGGGGTCCGGAGAGATCCCCCGGATGACCGGATTGGAATAGGTCGTCATCGGTTCCTTGGGAGGTGGGAGCGGTCAGTACGTAATGGGCCCGGCGCTCCACCCGATGCGCCCCAGGCGGTAGTCGAAGCGTCGCGGGGCCGGCGGTAGGGGGAGGTAAGGGCCGAATGCCGTGTCGGGCTCGTCGGACCATCGGACACCCACAGCGATCTCGGTGATGTCGCTGCGGTCCTCCCAAGAGCTGACGTCGACGGCAACGCGGTTCCAGGCGATCGGCAGCGGGCGCGCTTGTTCTTCCCGGATCGACCCGTTCGCGGATCGCACCCGCAGGAAGATGCGGATGGCGCGTCCGATGATGCGGGAGTTGTCGGTGTCGAAGTGGGCGTAGAGGAAGGAGGCCGATGTGAGATTCAGGGGCGCGTTCGGGCGGAACACGACGACGTCATCTTCGTCGGCTACGAAATCGGGGACGACGATATCCAAGGTCGGGCCCGGGATGGGCTCGTGGTACACCGGGGCGCAGATCGGGGCGCCCGGCTCGATGGTCACCGTCGTTTCTCCGCACGGTTCCCAAGAGGTCAGAATGCCGTCGGATAGCCACTGTTCGCCTGAGTATTCGTGCCTCAGGGGAGGGCGTTGCGGCGGGTCGGGCTCGATAGTCGTCGTGATTCCGGCGACTGTATGCGTGCCGGAGCCGACCTCGATAATGTCGCCGCCAGGGATGCGGACTTCGGCGACGGATCCGACCGGCACGGTCACCTGGCAGGTGAAGCGGCCGCTGTCGACAGACCAGTCGGCGCGGATGGTTCCGCGGGGCGTTTCCCGGGTGAATGACGCCGAGGTGACGCGGCTGGTGAGCCGCGGCGCGACCGCGAACCGTCGAAACCCGGGCTCGAGGGGTCGCAGTCCGGCGACGTCGCGCCAGACCCAGGCGGCGTAGGGCGCCCCGAGCCCGATGTGGTCAAGCGAGGCGACGCCGATGTTGTCGTCGTCGATCCACCACGTCTCCCAGAACGTTCCCGGTCCGTCCACCAGCATCGACCCGATGCCCGGCTGGTGCTTTTGGAGAACGGCGTCGAGCAGGGACGACCCTCCATCGGCACCTGCCAGGGCACGCACGGCGGAGCGGGTCGCGGCGAACCCCGTCGACAGGCGATCGCCGCGGTCTCGAACGTCAGCTCGCAACCGAGCCCGCAGCCCGTCGACGTCCTCATCAGGGGCCATCCCGGACACAAGGGCCGTCGCCGAGGAACCTTGAGAATCATTGCCCCAGATGCCGTTCAGAAGATCCCGCAGGTGTTTCCGCGCACCCTGGACGACGTGTGCGGCTTGAGCGCGACGGGTGATTGCGGCGGCGGTGTTCCCGCTCGCTCCTTCGAGGTCGGCGAGTTGGCGAAGCGAGACGATGACAGCGCCGGTTTGCAGGACGACTGGTGGAGTTTGCACGGGTGCGAGCCAGTCCGCTCCGAAGCTGATCCCGGATCGACGCACAACCCCGTCCACGAGAGTCGCTAATTGCCAGTCCGCCCACTGGCGCATGGTCGGCAGCAGCGACTCGAAGCGCCACGTCTCTCCGGTCGCTTGCCATATCTGCCAGGGGATCTCGGTCATGGCCGACCCCCATACGGGATCTGCCGGCTGAGCCCCGAATTCCCCGTTCAGTTGAGGTGCAATCCCGGGAATGCCGCCGTCTTTGTCCGCCTCCAGGGCGACGTCGGCGAGCCAATTCTGGTACATGCCGCTGAGGTCCAGGTGGGCCAGAGCCGCCTCTGCCGACACGGACGCGTCGCCGGTCCAGCCGCCCTGCTCCCGGGTCGGGCAGTCCTCCGGCATCCCGTGCGTGTTGTTGAGTTGCGTCCGGAAGGCGTAGTCGACGACAGCGTCAAGTTCCGGGACGGACGTGGTTACATGTCCTGTGCGTTCGGCGTCGGAGTGGATCACTCGAGCGTGAACGCGGACGTCGGCTCCCTGGGGCAGGCCGGCAACTTCGACGTACCGGAAGCCATGGATGGCGAACCATGGGCTGACGACCGCCGGTGCGCCGGCGCTGATGACGGCAAACACCTGCCGCTGTCGATCCCGATCGTCGGGGAGACGGATGTTGGTGGTGTCCACCCGTCCGCTTGCGTCGAGCTTCTCACCTTGGGTGGACGTCACCCGAGTTCCGGGGGGAAGCGGGCCCAGGTCGAGAACCACACGCCCGGCCACATTTTCTCCGAGATCGAAAACCCGCACACCATGGGCAGGTGCGCTGAGCCAGGCCGCTTTGACCCGGCGGGTGTCACGCACCGGAGGGCCCACGTTGGGAACTACGGTGACCGGTGGAGGGGGTGTGGCGGAGGCCAGCGTGACTTCCACCGGTACAGCGACACCGGCGTCGTCCTCCCGAAGATCATGTTCTTCGAGGTAAAAAGGCTGATCCTGGACCACCTGGGTCGGCACCGATCTCCACTCGGAGGAGGTTCCAAACACCTGTGTCGTGCCATCCATGAAGTGGATGCGTAATTCTGCCAGGAGTCGAGGCCGATCGAGAACGTGCCGGTAATGGCCCAGCGACATGACCACCGACACGGTGAACGGGGCCGCCGGGATCTCGTCGGTGACGTCATACGTGCGCGACGTCGCCCGTGCCAGGGCGGAGTCGGTAGGGCTAACTTCCCCGTCGTTGATCACCGTTTGCCCGATAAGGATCCGGGCGACGCCCCAGCCCGCAACCGACAAGCGCGCTGACTCCACACCGACAGCACCGGGAATCGTGACCGCGGCGGCATGCGTAGGCGGAGGGCTGATCCACGTGGCCTCCCAATCGCCGAGACTGTAAGCCGCGCTTTCGATCACCGAAGGAACGGACCAGTCAGAGACACGTCCGAATTCGTCGCGAGTCCGCACGCTCCAGAAATATTTCGCGTGCGGAGGAACGGGGGAGCCGCCCCAGGCGATGGACGTGTTCTGATCGGTCTCTATGAGGCCGCTATCCCACACATCGGGCTCGGCGCCCGCAGACCTGGTGGTCGATACCGCGACTTCGTAACCCGTCTGCCGCTGACCATCACGTATGAGCGGAACCACCCACGACAGATACGGCCGGGGAACCGAGATGACGGCTACACACCGCCGGCCGACATGGGATGGTTCGTGACCGTCTACACGCAATTGCACCGGCGCGGGAGAAATGGCGGGACCAGAAGCCACAGCGTGGACCTTTCGACAATGAAAGCATGCCGACACCAAGGGCATCAGCCAGCAACGACGATCTGAAACGTATCAGGTAAATACGCCAGAAGGAATCCATGTGAAGGCGCCCCCAACCAGGGGGATCATCTCGGACTATGCCTATTGGTGTGCTACCTGGGTGAAGTCGAAGCATCATTCGATGACCCTGGTGGGGTTCCGCCGGGCCGAGCGGAGCCCGTGCGTTTTCAGTTCCCCAGGGGCAATAATTTCCGCGCTTGACGAGCGAGATCGAACTTGCCATAGTTAGGCGATCTGAAACGTATCAGACTGTAGGAGTCAGTTCCGGCGTGCGCCGGCGGGGCTGCGCAGGCAGGTGCGTCCTTTCGTACAACGACGTAACACCAGGAGGATTGACATCGTGGTCAACAAAAAACGTATCGTCCGTGCGACAGCAGCTCTGGCCGCCGCCGCGATCATTTCAACGGGTCTCGCAGCGTGCAGTTCCGGCACGTCCTCGACGGCCGCCGGGAAGAACATTACGATCGGCATGAACTCCGGTCTCGTACCCCAGTTCCAGCGCTATGCGAAGGATTTCGACAAGACCCACAAACAGTTCAACGTCACCGTCAAAGCGGTCCCCGATGACCAGGCGACGTACATTCAGGGCCTCGTCACTGAGGGGCTCAGCAAGTCTCTGCCGGACATCATCTTCAATTACGATTCGCTGAATACCACTCTCAATTCCAACCACCTGCTTTACGACATCAAGCCCTGGTTGGATTCCGGCCATGACGGGTTGAAGGCCTCCAGCTTCGAGTCCAACTTCCTCGGCCAGTACAAGGTTGGCGGCGCCATCACGGGCATCCCCGTTAGCGCCGACACGGGCGTCATGGCCGTTGACGAAACGCTGTTCAAGAAGTACGACGTGCCAATTCCGACGTCCACCTGGACTCTGCAGGAGATGTACAGCGACGCCAAGCAGATCACGAAAGCGTCGGGCGGCTCTGTTTACGGCATCAAGACCCCCCTCGGAGACGCCAGTGGCCTCTTCAACTACGACCCGACGTTGAAAGCGTACGGCAGCAGCCTCTACGACCCGTCGACGAAGAAGTTCGACTTCGCCAACAATGCCGGCATCACCGCGTGGACACAGTTGCTCGCGCCGTACACGGAAAAATTCGGAACACCGTATTCGCAGGCCAACAACAACAACCTGTTCCCCAGCGGGCAGGCCGCGATGACGTCCCTCTCCACCGCTGGCGTGGCGAGCCTGCGCTCAACGGTGAAAGACACCTGGGATCTGCTGCCATTCCCCACAGTGAACGGCACGCCGACCACCGGTGGCGGCTCCTATTCCCTGTCGATCAGCGCCAAATCAGACAACAAAGAGGGCGCCTACCAGTTCATGTCCTGGTTCTACTCCACCAACGGCGGCGAGAAAGCGGCTTCCCAGGACGGCGTCATCCCAGCCACGTCGAACGGGATCAAGGACGGTGCCTGGCTGACGGACGCTCCCGCCGTTCCGAAAAGCTTTGTCTCGACCGTGAAGTACTCGGTATCGAAGGCAATTCTCCCGGACGTGCTTCCGGCCTCAATTCAGCCGAAACTCGTCCCAGCTCTGCAGCAGGCCGTGCAGGAGGTCGTCCTGAAAGGCGAATCCGTCAAGACCGCCTTCACGGCAGCTCAGAAGCAGCTCAACGGCCAGTCGAACTAGACCGCTATGACCTCTTTTCGTCTGAAGACGGGTGCCGGCGCGACAAGCCGGCACCCCGCGCCCGGACCTCGAAAGCGTCGGAAGTTCCTCAGAGCCGATACCGGTCCCGCATGGATCCTCCTGACGCCAGCTCTGGTCCTGTTTTTTGTATTCATCATCGTTCCGACTCTCGCCGGCATCGCCCTGAGCTTTTTCCAGTGGAACTTCTTCGACACCCCCACTTTCACAGGACTGTCAAACTTCGCGACTCTCATCGAGGACCCTACGGCCTGGCGATCCCTCGGTGTGACCCTACTGTTCGTGCTACTCGGCGTAATCCCCACCGTCCTGGTAGGTTTCGTGCTCGCGGTCATCGTGAACGTGAACATGCCCGGAGTCGTGCTGCTCCGAGTGTTGTATTTCGTGCCTGTGGTCCTGTCCGTGGCGGTATCCGCAGTTCTCTGGACGTTTATCTACGACCCCAGGCAAGGCCCGATCGCGGCATTCCTGAGGCTCTTCGGGGTCCCAGTACCGGACATCCTGCACACGGGGGCTCTCGCCGTCCCAGGCCTGGTGCTCATGATGATTTGGCTGGCGCTGCCGATCGTCATCCTGCTCTACCTGTCCGGCCTGCAGCGTGTGCCAGCTGACATCTACGATGCCGCTGCGCTCGACGGAGCAGGGGCGTGGCGAGTGCTGTGGTCCATGACCTGGCCCAACGTCGCCGGCACCACATTCGTCGTCGCTGTCCTTCAAATCATCAACTTCGTCTCGAGCTCCCTGGATGTATCGCTCATCATGACCAACGGCGGTCCTCTCGGCGCCACCCGGGGCCTCAGCCTCTACGCCTACCAGCAGGCCTTCACCAACCAAGACGTCGGTTACGCCAGCGCCCTGTCGGTCTTCCAGCTTCTCGTCGTGGTGGCGATTGTCGCGGCAGGCCGACTCCTGATCAGAAGGGTCAACCGATGAGAACCGCCAAGCGCTTACACCTCGGCCGCTACACCACCATCATCATCTTCGGGCTTATCATTGCGATCCCGATGCTGTATCTGCTGTCCGGATCCCTGATGTCATTCCGTGACATTGTGCAATACCCGCCTCGATTGTTGCCATCCAAGCCGATCTGGAACAACTTCGCCCAAGCCTGGAACTACCTGACGCTACGGACCGTCGTCAACACGTTCATCTTTGTCCTGGGTGTCCTCGCCGTGCAGCTGTTCATCTGCCTGCCGGCTGGTTTCGCCTTGTCCAAGATCAAGTTCCGCGGCGCCAACGCAGTGTTCGTCTTGTTCATCGTCCCGATCTTCATGCCAACGAACCTCATCCTGATCCCCACCTTCGTCGTGACTTTGCAGCTCGGCCTGGTCGGAACATTCCTCGGGCTGATTCTGCCGGTAGCAGGACAAGCGTCCGTTGGTGTGCTGCTGTTCCGGCAGTTCTTCGCCACCCTTCCGGACGGGCTCATCGAAGCGGCACGAATCGACGGAGCCAACTGGTTCCAAACGTTCTTCCGGATCGCATTGCCGCTGGCACGACCGATCATCGCCGCGTACTCCGTGGTCACCTTCCTCACCGCCTGGAACCTCTACATCTGGCCCCAGATCGCTGCTCCCGGCCCTGACACTCGAGTGCTGACCCTCGCCCTTGCCCCATTGGCGACGACACAATTCACGAACATCTCGCCGTCCGTGGGATTTGCGGCCGCCGTCATCGCCATGGTCCCCGTGCTGGTCGTCTTCGTGGTGTTCCAGAAATGGTTCGCCCGCGGTGTCGCCGGCACCGGATTGGAATAGCAGCTGGTGGAGACACACACTGCCGTCCGAGCGGAGCGGCCGCAAATTCTAGCACCCATGGTCATCGAACAAACGAACGCGTCCCCACCCACCCGACCAGCTGAGGACCCGCTGACATTCGTCCATGCGACCCAGCCAAGGCTGAGCTGGCGGATCACGGGCGCGCCATCCGGTTGGCGGCAGCGCCGGGCCGAGATCGAAGCCCACTACGCAGATGGGCGACGACGCACCGCCACCCTCAATGGCGACCAGCAAGTGCTCGTGTCATGGCCTTTTCCGACGCTGGCCGCGCGCGAGCGCGTCACAGTCCGGGTCCGAGTGACGGGCGAGGGCCCCTTCAGCAAGTGGAGTCCCGGGTCCGCGATCGAAGTCTCGCCCCTGGACCCGTCCGACTGGACGGCGCACTGGATCACCCCCGTGTCAGGTGCCACGTCCCAGGATCCCGCACCGATCATCGGCACCACCTTCCTCGTTGACGAGGGCCTCACCTCCGCACGATTGCACCTGTCCGCCCTCGGCATTGCGGTGATCTACCTGAATGGTCAGCGCGTCGGAGAGGACCAATTCGTGCCGGGCTGGACGACGTACGACCGTCTCATCCGTTTCCGCAGTTACAACGTCACGGAAATGCTTTCCGCCGGACCGGTTGACGTCGCAGCTTTGTTGGGCAATGGGTGGTACCGGGGGCGGATCGCGTCGCTCCCAATCCACCGGGATGCGTTCTACGGCGACGACCTCGCGTTGCTCTGCCAGCTGGAATTGACCTACGCCGATGGCCGCCAGATAACGATCGGCACAGACGACTCATGGGCCGCCGGAAGTTCGCAAGTACTTGCCAACGATTTCTACGACGGTCAAACCACCGACTTACGCCGTTCATCCTCGCCGACGCTGACGACCCCGGTGACGTATTCGACCGCCCCAGTGGGCCGTGTGCAGCTCGCGACCGCACCACCCGTCCGCGAACTCGAGGCCCTGAAACCCCTCCAAATCAGCCGTAAGGGCGCGACAATTGTGGCGGACGTCGGCCGCAATGTCGTGGGCTGGGCTCGGCTCCGTGTCCGCGGCAACCACGGGGATTTGATCACGGTGCGCCATGCCGAGGTGCTAGAGAACGGCGAGCTCTCCGTCAGGCCCCTCCGCTCCGCCGAAGCCACGGACAGGTACTACCTCGCCGGCTCGGGCGACGAGTTCCTTGAACCTCAGCTGACCTATCACGGTTTCCGCTACATCGAGATCAGCGGCCTACCCGAAGGTGCCCTTCTGGACCTCGAGGCGGTTGTCGTGGGAAGCGCCCTCACCCCAACAGCATCCTTGGACACCTCCCATCCCGGATTGAATCAGCTCCACCGTAATGTGGTGAACAGCATGGTCGGCAACTTCCTTGACATTCCGACCGACTGTCCTCAACGAGATGAAAGGCTGGGCTGGACCGGAGACGCCCAAGTTTTCGCCCCCACCGCCACCACCTTGTTCGACGTCTCCCGCTTCCTCAACGAATGGGTAGAAAGCCTCGCCGTCGACCAACTGGAGGATGGAACCGTCCCCGCCGTCGTGCCGCGCGTTTTCCCCACGGAGCAGCCCCTGGCCGGATGGGGCGATGCCGCGGTCATCGTTCCCTGGGTGCTCTATCAGCGCTATGGCGACCTTGACGTGTTGCGGCGACAATACCCAAGCATGACCGCATGGGTTGAACGGGTGCGATCCCTCGCCGGTGACACGCTGTTGTGGACCGGCGGGGAACAGCTCGGCGACTGGCTTGACCCACTGGCCCCCCCAGACGAGCCCGCCGCCGCCCAAGCAGACCCGGACGTCGTCGCCACGGCATCGTTCTTCCACTCCACTGACATCCTTGCTCAAGTCGCCGCGGTCCTCGACAACACGAGCGATGCCAAGCGGTACGCGGATATGGCGGACGGCATCAGGGACGCGTTCTGCAACAATTACGTGGATGCTCAGGGTCGGGTTGCCAGCGACTGCCAAACCGTCTACGCATTGGCCTTGGCCTGGGGGATCCTCCGGGCGCCCAGGATCCAAGACCTCGCCGGCCGTCGCCTTGCGGAACTTGTCGAATCGCAGGGCTTCACCGTTGCCACCGGATTCCTTGGCACTCCCGTCGTCCTGCAAGCGCTGACGAGTATCGGGCGCTCGGATGATGCCTACCGCATGCTGACCAACCGCGAATTCCCGGGGTGGTTGTACGCGGTCGATCTCGGCGCGACCACAATCTGGGAACGATGGGACAGCTTGCAACCGGACGGATCTGTCAACCCCGGGACGATGACCTCGTTCAACCATTACGCCTTCGGCGCCGTCGCCAGCTGGATGCACGAACACATTGGCGGCATTTCACCGGTCGCGCCGGGAGCGCGCGAGGTGCGCGTCGCACCTCTTCCTAGCGACGAGGTGACGAGCGCCCGGATGAGCTATGAGTCGCCGTACGGCCCGATCCAGACATCTTGGACCGCTCGCATCGGTCAATTTCATGTGGAGGTCGACATCCCGGTCGGCGTCACCGCAACGGTACAGTTACCGGATGGTGCCGTGTTTGACGGCATCGAACACGGACACCACCGTTTCAATAGCGACATACAGTTCGACGCGTCCTTGGTTCAGCCAGAAAATCAACAGCGACTCGGATGAAGGGTCCGGACCGTCCATCTGGCGAACTAAATCCGACGCGGAGGAGCGAAGAGATGAGGTCCAACGTCGGCATTCGTGATGTGGCCCGGGCGGCCGGCGTGTCCGTCGGAACCGTCTCCAATGTGCTGAACTACCCCGACCAGGTCAGCACGCCAACCCTGGCCAAGGTTCAAGCCACCATCAAAGAACTCGGCTTTGTCCGCAACGGCCTCGCTCGGCAACTGCGCATGGGTCGCGGCACCGCCATCGGCCTAGTCGTTGTCAACGTGGCCAACCCCTTTTTCGCCGGCCTCGCCCACGAACTGGAGGCGGCCGCCGAAACCGCCGGACACACCGTCGTCATCGGCTCCAGCGACCAGAATCCCGCTCGCGAACAACGCTACATCGACCTGTTCGACGAACAACGAGTCCGCGGGCTTCTCATCGTTCCCCAGCATGGCATGACCCCGCGGTTGGCCCGTTTACGTGCGAACGGGACACCCGTCGTGCTCTTTGACAGCAACGTCGACTCCCGTGAGGTCTGCTCCGTCGGCCTCGACGGTGACGCCGGCGGATACCTCGCCGTACGGCATCTCATCGAGACCGGACGCCGCCGGCTGGTCATCGCCGGAGGCCCGTTAGCGCAGATCGGCGACCGCGTCGCCGGCGCCTCTCGGGCGGCCCGCGACAACCATGACGTCACCCTGTCGATCATGGAAACAAGCGACCTCACCGTCGAAGAAGGCCGGAACGTCGCGGAGCGTATCCTCGCCCTGCCAGAACAGGACCGGCCCGACGCCGTCTTCGCAACCAACGACCTTCTCGCCATCGGCCTGCTCCAAACCCTCAACGTCGACGGGCGTCTTTCCGTGCCGGACGACATCGCGATCGTCGGCTACGACGACATCGACTTCGCAGCATCCACGATCGTGCCCCTAACAACAATCCGTCAGCCGCGCGCATCCCTCGCGCGCGCCGCCCTCGACCTCCTCGAGGAGGAGATCGATGGTGACGAGGCTCATCAGCACGGTCGCCACTTGCTGCAACCGGAACTCATCATCCGAGACAGCACCACGTGAACGCCTGAGCCACGTCAGCCCGACGGAGCCATCCGTCACACCGATCGCGCCACAGTCGATGACCGAACGACAATTCGAGGAAGGCACGAAATGTGCCGCGGAACAATTCTCGCGCCGTCCTCGACCTCGGCCAGCAGCAGCTCCACACTCATCCGACCGATCATCTCACCCGGTCGCCGGACCGATGACAAAGGGATAACCGTCGATTGCGCGAGAGGGATGTCGTCGAAGCCCACCACCGCGACCTCCCCAGGAACGGCGACCTCCGCCAATTCGCAAAGGCCTTGTAGCACGCCGATCCCGAGGAGGTCGTCGGCGCAAAAAACGCCGTCCGGCCGCTCGCAAGCGGGACGCGAGGCGATCTCTTCCCCGGCACAGCGCCCTGCCAGAACGGTCAGGCCACTCGTCGATATGACCTGAAGCTCCGCACCGGGACAGGCTGCTACTGCCTGCATCGCGCCCCGCAATCGCGCCGCCACCGGAGCCGAGGATAAAAGGCCTCCGAGGAACGCAATCCGCCGCTTTCCCTCATCGAGAAGATGCTCAACCGCCAACTGACCTCCCGCGACATCATCAATAGATACAGAAGAAAACGGGGATGCTGGACCCGCGGTATCGATAAGAACGGCCGAGATTCCTCGTCGACGCAGCTCTTCCAGCCGACGCGGATTCTCCGTCGCCGACATCACGATGCCACGAACGCGTTGTGAATGGAAAAAGTCGAGGTAGAGACCCTCTCGCTCGAGATCGTGATGCGCCGCCCCGACAAGCAGCGAGAAGCCGGATCGCGCCGCTTCGAGCTCTGCCCCGCGGGCTAATTCCGCGTAGTACGGCATACCAGGGTCGGGCAAAACCAACCCGATGCAAGCACTTGCCCCGCTTCCCAGTTGACGAGCAGCATCACTGCGAACAAAACCTACCTTGGCGGCGGCGTCCTGGACACGCCGCATGGTCGTCGGCGAGACCCTCTCGGGGTGGTTCAAGACGTTCGACACTGTGCTCACCGACACTTGAGCGAGTGCCGCAACATCTCGAATGCTCGACGACCCCATGTGTCTCCTTCTGTGGCTATCGGCGAAAACCGGAAATGTGACCGACGACTTTTTGATCGTTTCAGAACTACTTGAAAATACTGGTCTCTCGCCCGTAAGATCAAGGCCCAGTTACCTGAAACGATTCAGACCGTAGGAATGGAATACCTAATGACCAATTTCGCCGATATCGCGCCGATCCTCGAGCGTCAGGGCATCGAGCTCCCGAGCTGGGCGTTCGGCAACTCGGGCACCCGCTTCAAGGTCTTCGGCACGCCGGGCACGCCGCGGACGCCGGAGGAGAAGATCGCCGACGCGGCCAAGGTCAACGAGCTGACCGGCCTCGCTCCCGCGGTCGCGCTGCACATCCCGTGGGACCTCGTCGATGACTGGGCCGGCCTCAAGTCGTACGCGAACGACCTCGGCGTCGAGCTCGGCACGGTCAACTCCAACACCTTCCAGGATGACGAGTACAAGTTCGGAAGCCTCGCGCACTCCGACGCGGCCATCCGTCAGAAGGCGATCGACCACCACCTGCGGTGCCTCGAGATCATGACCGAGACCGGGTCGCGCGACCTCAAAATCTGGCTCGCCGACGGCACCAACTACCCCGGGCAAGACAGCCTCCGCGCTCGCCAGGATCACCTCGCCGACTCGCTCGCCGTCATCTACGCAGGCCTCGGCGACGACCAGCGCCTGGTACTGGAGTACAAATTCTTCGAGCCGGCGTTCTATCACACGGATGTTCCGGACTGGGGCACCAGCTTCGCGCAGGTGTCGGCCCTGGGCGACAAGGCGTTCACGTGCCTTGACACCGGCCATCACGCGCCGGGCACCAACATCGAGTTCATCGTGATGCAGCTGCTGCGCCTCGGGAAGCTCGGTTCGTTCGACTTCAACTCGCGTTTCTACGCCGACGACGACCTGATCGTGGGCGCGGCGGATCCGTTCCAGCTGTTCCGGATCCTGTTCGAGGTGATCAACGGCGGCGGCCTGGACGTCGGCTCGCCCGTGCAATTCATGCTCGACCAGTGCCACAACGTCGAAGACAAGATCCCCGGGCAGATCCGCTCGGTTCTGAACGTGCAGGAGATGACGGCGCGCGCGCTGCTCGTCGACGGCGACGCCCTCGCGGCGGCGCAGGCGTCGCATGATGTTCTGGGCGCGAACGGGATCCTGATGGATGCGTTCTACACCGATGTCCGTCCGGCTCTGGCCGAGTGGCGCGAGAGCCGCGGGTTGCCGGCTGACCCGATGAAGGCGTATGCCGAGTCGGGTCACCAGCAGAAACTCGCCGCGGAACGCGTCGGCGGCAAGCAGCTGAGCTGGAGCGCCTGACCGATGAGCACGACCACGGGCACCACGACGGCGCAGGATCTCATCGCTCGGTCGAACCGGCTCGGTTCCGATCCTGCGAACACGAACTACGCCGGCGGCAACACTTCTGCCAAGGGCACCGAGATCGATCCCGTCACGGGTGAGCCGGTCGAGCTGCTCTGGGTCAAGGGATCCGGCGGCGACCTCGGCACCCTGAAAGAGAGCGGCCTGGCCGTGCTCCGGCTGGACCGCCTCCGCGCCCTGTCGAACGTCTACCCGGGCGTCGACCGCGAAGACGAGATGGTGGCGGCGTTCGACTTCACGCTGCACGGCAAGGGCGGCGCTGCGCCGTCGATCGACACGGCCATGCACGGTCTCGTCGACGCCGCGCACGTGGACCACCTGCACCCCGATTCCGGCATCGCGATCGCGACTTCCGCCGACGGCGAAGCCCTCACGACCACGATCTTCGGCGACAGAGTCGTCTGGGTTCCGTGGCGTCGACCCGGCTGGCAGCTCGGCGAGGACATCGCCGCGATCAAGACGGCGAACCCGCAGGCGATCGGCACGATCCTGGGCGGTCACGGCATCACCGCCTGGGGCGACACGTCGGACGAGGCCGAGGCGAACTCGCTCTGGATCATCCAGACGGCCGCCGCGTACATCGACGCCAACGGCCGTGCCGAACCATTCGGCCCGGCCCTCGACGGCTACGCGCCCCTCGACGGGTCGGCTCGCCGTGCGAAGGCCGCGGCTCTCGCGCCGGTCCTGCGCGGTCTGGTCTCGACCGACGAGGTCAAGGTCGGCCACTTCACCGACGACGCTCGCGTGCTCGAGTTCCTCTCGCACGCCGAGCACTCGCGGCTCGCCGCACTCGGCACGTCGTGCCCCGACCACTTCCTGCGCACGAAGGTGAAGCCGCTGCTGCTCGATCTACCGTCCACTGCCACTCTCGAGGAGTCGATCGAGCGCCTCAAGGTGCTGCACGACGAGTACCGCGCCGACTACCAGGCCTACTACGACCGGAACGCCGACGACGCGTCGCCCGCGATCCGAGGGCAGGATCCTGCGATCGTCCTGATTCCGGGCTTCGGCATGTTCTCGTACGGGGCCGACAAGCAGACCGCTCGCGTCGCGGGAGAGTTCTACCTCAACGCGATCAACGTCATGCGGGGTGCCGAGGGCATCTCGACCTACGCTCCCATCGACGAGGCGGAGAAGTTCCGGATCGAGTACTGGGCGCTGGAAGAGGCGAAGCTCGCTCGCCGGCCGAAGCCGAAGGCTCTCGCGGGCCGCATCGCTCTCGTGACCGGCGCCGCGTCCGGCATCGGCAAGGCGATCGCGACCCGCCTCGCCGCCGAGGGGGCGGTCGTAGCGATCGCCGACCTCGACCTGACGAAGGCGCAGGCCGCCGCCGCGGAACTCGGTTCGACCGACGTCGCGATCGGGATCCAGGCGAACGTCACCAGCGAGGACGAGATCGCGGCCGGCATCCAGGAGGTCCTTCTGGCCTTCGGTGGCTTGGACCTCGTGGTCAACAACGCCGGGCTGAGCCTGTCGAAGTCGCTGCTAGAGACGACCGTCGCCGACTGGGACCTCCAGCACGACGTCATGGCGAAGGGCTCGTTCCTGATATCGAGGGCCGCGGCGAAGGTGCTGATCGACCAGGAGCTCGGCGGCGACATCATCTACATCTCGTCGAAGAACTCCGTCTTCGCCGGGCCGAACAACATCGCCTACTCGGCGACGAAGGCCGACCAGGCGCACCAGGTGCGGTTGCTCGCGGCGGAGCTCGGCGAGTACGGCATCAAGGTCAACGGCATCAACCCCGACGGGGTCGTCCGCGGCTCGGGGATCTTCGCCGGCGGCTGGGGCGCCAAGCGCGCCGCCGTCTACGGGGTTCCCGAGGAGGAGCTCGGCGAGTACTACGCTCAGCGAACCCTGCTCAAGCGCGAGGTGCTGCCGGAGAACGTCGCCAACGCCGTGTTCGTTCTGACCGCGGGTGACCTGTCGCACACGACCGGGCTGCACATCCCGGTCGACGCGGGCGTCGCCGCCGCGTTCCTCCGCTAGGCACCCGGTGAGTGGCACCGTCGCCGCCGTCGACCTCGGGGCGACGAGCGGCCGGGTGATCCTGGGGCACGTCTCGCCGAACGAGCTGCGCCTGCAGCACGTGGCGCGGTTCGCGAACCGGCCGGTGTCGGTGCCCGAGGGTTCCGGTGCGAGAGGGCTGCACTGGGACGTCCTCGGGCTGTGGAGCGCTGTCGGCGACGGGCTGGCCGCGGCGAGTCGTTTCGATCCTGAGATCGCGTCGATCGGCGTGGACTCGTGGGCCGTCGATTACGGTCTGCTGCGGCAGGGCCGCCTGGTCGGTCTGCCCTACCACTACCGCGACGAGCGGAACGCCGCGGCGGTGCCCGCGGTGCACGCGGCGATCTCGGCCGCGTCGCTCTACGCCAGTACCGGGCTGGCGCATCTGCCGTTCAACACCGTGTTCCAGTTGGCCGCCGACCGCGCAGCGGGCACGCTCGGCCTCGCCGACCGCGCGCTTCTCATGCCCGACCTGATCGGTCGCTGGCTGACCGGCGTCGAGGTGACCGAGCGGACCAACGCGTCGACCACGGGAATGCTGTCGCCGGTGACGGGTGGGTGGGATCCTGTGATCTTCGCCTCCGCGGGCGTTCCGCTGTCGCTGTTCGCGCCGCTGGTCGACCCGGGGACGACCATAGGTGGGCTCCTTCCGGCCCTCACCTCGTCGTTGGGCGGCGGGCGGGCGATACCCGTGACGACCGTCGGTTCGCACGACACGGCCTCCGCCGTCGTCGGCGTGCCTCTCGACGACGAGCACGCCGCGTACATCTCGAGCGGAACGTGGTCGCTGGTCGGGCTCGAGGTGCCGTCGCCGATCATGACTTCCGCTGCGCAGAGAGCGAACTTCACGAACGAGGGCGGCGTCGACGGCCGCGTGCGCTTTCTCAAGAACATCTCGGGGTTGTGGCTGCTGTCCGAGTCGATGCGGTGGTGGGATGCAGCCGCCTCCGACGCCTCCCGCTCCAGCGATCTGGCCACGCTGCTGGCATCCGCGGCAGACGTGACCGGCCCGGCGGCGGTCTTCGACGCGGCCGACGACCGCTTCACGCCCCCGGGAGACATGCCGGGCAGGATCACGGACTGGTGCGTCGAACACGGCGTTCGGCCCCCGTCGACCCGCGCCGAGGTGGTCCGCAGCATCCTCGAATCGCTCGCTGCCGCGTACGCGCGGACCCTCGACGAAGCGGAGGCGCTCTCGGGCCGGAAGATCACGACGGTGCACGTCGTCGGGGGCGGCTCGCAGAACGAGCTCCTTTGCCGGCTGACCGCCGACCGCACCGGGCGCACCGTGCTCTCCGGGCCCGTCGAGGCCACCGCCATCGGCAACGTGCTCGTGCAGGCGCGCGCCGCTGGTCTCGTCCCGACCTCGAGCTCGCTGGAGTCGCTGCGCGCGCTCGTGCGGCAGGCGTACCCGCCCGTGCGCTACGAGCCTGCCGCCGCCTCCTACCAAAGCGGCACTTCAAATCATCGCTAGTGCGTGGTCGGTTAGCTCAGGTTGGTTCGGTGGGTGCTCAGGGGCCGTGTTCGATGATCTGTCGATAGGTGGTCGATGGTTGCTGGGGAGGTTCAATCGGTCAGCGCACCGGTGAGTTGTTCAAGTCTCTCAGTGGGGTGGCGTATCCGTACCGTTTCCGCGGTCGCCGGTTCAGGGCAGCAGACACCGTGTTGGTCGACACCGGGGGAGGGGAGCTTTGTGGATTGGTTCACGTGGCGGTCGGCCATGATCCGCAGCAGGACGGGCCTTGACCCTGGATTTTGGACACGCTGATTCCAGCACGATGCTGGGGAAGCGAGAATTCAAGGATGGCAAGGAAGAATTACACGGATGAGTTTCGTCGGCGGGCGGTGGAGTTGTATGAGTCGGCGCCGGGCGCGACGCTCAAGGGCATCGCCGTCGATCTCGGGATCTCCCGCGGTGCGTTGAAGGAATGGGTCGGCAACCTCGGCTCCGGGATGATCACCGTTGGTGCGTCGACGGTGTCGACGGCGGGGCGGCCGGAGTCGCAGTCGGCGCGGATCGTGCGCCTCGAGGCGGAGAACGTCGCGTTGACGGCCGAGGCTCGCAAGCTGGCGACGGAGCGGGACATTCTGCGTCAGGCGGCGAAGTATTTCGCCGGGGAGACGAACTGGTGAACCGCTTCCAGTTCGTCGAGGATCACAAGGACGCCTATGGCGTGAAGCGGTTGTGTGAGGTTATCGAGGTCGCCCGGTCATCGTTTTACGCGTGGCTCGCCGCCGCGCCGGGACGGTCAGCGAGAGTAGCGGCGGACGAGGTGTTGGCCGAACGGATCCGGGTGGTGCAGGACCCGGAGCAGGGCGGAGATCGTGCCTACGGGGCACCCAGGGTCACTGCTGACCTCAACGAGGGCGCGGCGCCCGAGGAGCGGGTGAACCGCAAACGCGTCGCGAGGGTGATGCGGGAGCACCAGTTGGCCGGGATCCGGCTGCGCCGCCGGGTCAAGACGACGATCCCTGACCAGTCAGGGCGGCGGTTCCCTGATCTGGTCCAGCGGGACTTCACCGCGGCTGAGCCGAACCAGCGGTATGTGGGCGACATTACCTACCTGCCGATCGGTGACGGCAGCAACCTCTACCTCGCGACCGTGATCGACCTCTGCTCCCGCAAGCTCGCGGGTTGGCAGATCGCGGACCACATGCGCGTCGGGCTCGTCGAAGACGCCCTCCACGTCGCGGCCCACGACCGCGGCAGTCTCGCTGGCGCGGTGTTTCACAGCGACCACGGGTCGGTGTACACCTCGAAGGCCTACGTGACCCTCTGCAAGGAGTTGAAGGTGACCCAGTCGATGGGCGGGATCGGGTCAAGCGCCGACAACTCGCTCGCGGAGAGCTTCAACGCGACCCTCAAACGCGAGCTCCTCGAAGGCCGGCCGACGTTCCCCGACCAGGGCACCGCCCACCGGGCCGTGTTCCGGTGGGCGAACCGCTACAACACCCGCCGCCGCCACTCCGCGATCGGCAACATCAGCCCGAACGCCTACGAAGCAGCCCTGTCCGCTAGCCTCACCGAAGCGGCATAACCCAAATGACACCGTGTCCACAATCCGGGGTCAAGACCCGAGCGAGCCCCGACTTCTTCATGCCGAGATAGTTCTGGTAAAGGGAGGTTCGTTGCCCCGCGTCTTCGGCGACAACATCGAATCTGTCAGTGCCGGAAATCTGATGCTCGACAGCTGCCCCATAGAACGAGGACAGCAAAACGGTCTTACCGCTTCCCGCGGCTCCAAAGACTGCGATCTGCTGCTCGCGGGCAACGTTATTGAGAGGCATGAGGCAAAACTACGACATCCCCGGGAGCTTTAGCCCGTCCGGCCCGTCTCTCGCTCAACCTTCACCATGCGCGGAGGGAACGTCTACCGCTCCTCGGCGCCGGGCTGGAGGGGCCGATGGTCACGGAGCCCAGGACGCGTCAAGCCGGGACTCGAGGTCCGGTCTGGGTCCAGCTGATGAGCGTGTCCAGGGCTTGGTGTGACGAGGTTCCGACCTGGGT
Source organism: Frondihabitans sp. PAMC 28766 (assembly GCF_001577365.1). Lineage (NCBI taxonomy): Bacteria > Bacillati > Actinomycetota > Actinomycetes > Micrococcales > Microbacteriaceae > Frondihabitans > Frondihabitans sp. PAMC 28766. The sequence goes on along the minus strand of NZ_CP014515.1, from coordinate 102,623 downwards.
GGTGTACATGAAGAGTGTCTGCTCGGAGTCGCCGGGCAGCGTGAGGGTCTCGTAGTCGACGGTTAGCTCGCCGACGATGGGGTGACGGAGGCGTTTCGATCCAAATGTGCGCTGGTAGACCCGGTGCTCTGACCACCATTGCCTGAACTCGCGGCTCCGCTCGGTCAGCTCGTCCACGAGCTCGCGGGTGCCGCGATCGTCGAGGTCGTGGCCTGTGTCGAAGCGAAGGTTCTCGACGGCAGCTCGGGCTTGGACTTCCCAGTCCACGAACAGGGCGCGGGCGGTGTCGTCGAGGAACAGCCAGCGGGCATAGTTCCGTTCTCGCGGCCGGAATGCGTCGAAGTCCGAGAAGAGCGCGCGCGCAAGCGCGTTGCTGGCCAGGATGTCGGTACGTCGGCCGAGGATCATCGCGGGGACCGCTTCGAGAGCGGCCAGGAGCTGGTAGAGGCCGGGCCTTACTCGCTGAACGGCAGGGGTCGAGCGGACGGCTCGGGATGGGTTCGCGCCGACGAGGTGCCCCAGGTGCTCACGACCGACGGAGTCGAGGTCGAGCGCTCGGGCGACCGTGTCAAGCACGCTGGGAGAGGGTGTGATGTGGCGCCCTTGTTCGAGTCGCGTGTAGTAGTCGGTCGAGACGCCCGCGAGAAGCGCGACCTCCTCACGGCGGAGGCCCTTGACGCGCCGCACCCGGTCGTCCTGCGGCAGGCCCGCGCGAGTCGGATCGCCGGCACTGCGGGCTCGCCGCAGGAAATCGGCGAGTTCGCGGTTCGTGTCGGGCATACCGAGATCCTCCCATTCCGTGCGGCGGTCGCGCCTGGGTCGCTGCGTCCTAGTCAGGCTGGGGCGAGGCTTCGTCGGGCCAGGTATGGCGTCCTTGGGGCGTCACCGCCGACGAAGACTCGAATGGTCGGTGCGTTCCGCTTCGACGATCGCTTTCACCGAACAGAGGAACCCACCATGCCCGCTCTCACCACCCCATCGACCTGGTTCGTCACCGGCGCATCCCGGGGCCTCGGTCTCGAACTCGTCACCCAGCTGCTCACCCAGGGGCACAACGTCGCGGCAACGACGCGTTCCGTGGGACGGCTCGAAAAAGCTCTCGACGCCATCGACACAGCCCGCCTGCTGCCGCTCGCCGTCGACCTCTCCGACGAGACGGCCGTCATCGATGCCGTCACGGCTGCCAAGGGTCGCTTCGGTTCGCTCGACGTCGTCGTCAACAACGCCGGCTACGGTTTCCTCGGAGCGGTCGAAGAGGTCACCGATCTCGAAGCGCGCCAGATGTTCGACGTGCAGATCTTCGGCGTGTGGAACGTCCTCCGCGCTGTCCTTCCCGATTTTCGAGCGTCAGGATCGGGGCACATCATCAACATCTCCTCCATCCTGGGCCTCACGACCTTCCCCGGCTGGGGTCTCTACTGCGCCGGCAAGTACGCCCTCGAGGGCTTGACCGGATCCCTCGCCCAGGAGGTCGCTGAATTCGGAATCCGGGTGAACCTGGTGGAGCCCGGTTACATGCAGACCGACTTCCTCACCGCCAACTCTCTCGGCCTGCCGACTTCGACAGCCGACGGCTACGCCGCGGTCCGCGACATGACCGCGGCTCACCAGGCCATGCCCGGCACCCAGCTCGGCGACCCCGCGAAAGCCGCCGCCGCGATCATTCGCCTGGCAGAAGATGTCGACACCCCGCTCCACCAGCTCCTCGGCTCCGACTCGCTCGGCATCGCGTCGGGAGCCCTCGAAGCACTGGCCGCCGAGATCGAGCAGGGGCGTGAGCTCGCGATGACGACCGACATCCTGCAAGCCTGAAGCCAGGCGCATGGCATACGGACCTCGAACGTGTGTCGTTTTCAGCCAGCAAGAGGGCCCGGAGGGGAACCCCTACCGTGCGGTGAATATCTGGAGTGCTTGACAGTGCCTAAGGGCGTGACATTGCGACCGGGAGGCCTGGTGTCCGAACGTTTTCGTTTGACAAGGCTGAGGAGATGTTTAGCCTGGAAGTGAGGCGTTGCGCCTCACGGGTCGGGCTTGTTCCGGTGGTTCTGCAACGCGGACTGTTGACGTCCACCTGCCCGGATTGGGTCTGCCTGCGCAATGGGGCGCGGTCAGACCCAATCACCTGGCACGCAGGGCGCCCTGATCTTCTCTGCCGCAGGGTTCTTGGCTTTTGAGAGCTAAGGAGTCGTTCTGGTTGTACCGGCTGTCTTCGGCGTTGTTGCTATTGCCCTCGCCGAAGTACTCGTGTCCGTGGATCGGGATGCCTCAACCGCGGACGCGGCTGGATGGGAACACGACGTCTATTCCGTCCTGCGCGCCGGTGTGGGCTGCTCATGCTTCGGTGATCAGGGCGAGGGCCCGAACAACGGTGATGGTGAGAGATGTCGTTCCCGTTGTTAACCTGTGCGGCAGGCGGAAGCCGAGAGTTGAAAGTGCCGCCCGTGCGACGCAAGGTAGACGCGGGGGAGGGGCCACCGGTTTCAGCATTTGGTGGGTGGGACGAGGGCTGCTCTAATCAGCAGATGACGGCCCCTAGAAAGCCGGTGGACCGCCGCCCGGTCGTGCTCGCGTCCGTGACCCCGTTGGCGTCGATCCTCGGCTCTGGCCTGTTGATCATCGTCCCGGTGTTGGAGAGCACCCTCGGGGCGTTGTCGGTGGTCGGGGTGGTAGCGATCTGCGTCGTCGCGTGGCTGATCGGCACGGTCATCCGCCACAACGTCATCGTCGTCGAGAAGAGGGAAGCAGCCGGGACCCTTGACCGTGTCACGGCACGGCTGGGCGTTGGGGCGGATGGTGTCATCGTCATCGCCTATGTAATCTCGGTGGCCCTGTATCTGAGGATCATGGCGCAATACCTCGTCGGGTTTGTTGACTCTGCCGGGTCCGCCCTGTGGGAGCCCGTCATCGCGTGCGTCGCGGTCGCTCTGATCGTCGCGATCGGCGCGGTCCGCGGTTTCGCGGGCCTCAACAGGCTCGACCGGGTCTCCCTGATCGCGGTCCTGATCCTCACCACGGTCCTCGGCGGCGTCCTGCTCCTGCACGACCTGACAACGGCGTCGTCTGGGTCCCTGCGTCTCCCACCGGTTCCGTCGCTTCCTCCGCTGAGTGTGCTGCTGATCCTCGGCGGAATTGTGATCACCGTGCAGGGTTTCGAAACGGTCCGTTACCTCGGGAACGAGTACGACGCCCCGACCCGGGTGTGGGCGTCGCGCCTCGCCCAGATCGTGTCGGCGTCGATCTACATCGGCTTCGTCGCCGTCGCGACCCCGGTGATGGGTATTGGCACCCACGCGGGCGCGGACGCCACCCTGCTGAACATCACCGGTCGCATCGCCCCCTGGCTGGCCCTTCCCTTGGTCCTGTCCGCTGTCCTCAGCCAATTCAGTGCCGCTATCGCCGACACGGCCGCCGCCGACGGAAACCTGCGCGGCCTGAATAAATGGTTCACAGGCCCCCGGCCCTACCTCATCAGCGGCGCCGCAGCGATCGCACTCGCAGCGACGGTCCCCACCCTGAGTATCGTCGCGATCGCCTCTCGGGCGTTCGCCGCGTATTACGCCCTCCAAGCGGTGATCGCCATGCGCACCACGACCGGGATCCTCCGGAAAACAGGATTCGCCTTCCTCGCACTCGTGATGCTCGGCGTGACGATCTTCGCCCAACCCGCCAGCTAGATCCCTGACCCGCACGGGGCTGTTGTCGATCTCGTTGACCTATTCGGAGGGGCAGGGAACGTCTGACCGTGCGCTGATTGCCAAGGTCGCACAGAAGGGAACGGCTACCGTGCGATTTATTCGGTACTTGGAAGGCAAGGGCGGCCGTGCGGGACTTACGCCCGAACAATCTCGTGTGTGAAGAGGCCCCGCGTTCCCAGCGGCGCGTCAAGATGGATTAAGTAAGGGACCGTTCGCTCAGCTCCGGCGCACGACCCGCCAGGTTTGTCGGTCGTCGGTCCGTCCCATACATCGATGAGCACCGCCGAGCTGGTTTCGTGCACATAGATGTGCTCCTCGTGGCGCTCTCCGCAGTCTCCGAAGGCAAGATGGATCGGCAAAACTCGAGAACTGGCGGCGACTCGCGAAGCTGACCAAAACGAGGGAGCAAGGTCGCGCGGCAGGGTTCCCGTCACCTGCTTGTAAGTCACACGTTCATCGCGGGGGATGGAAACGAACTTGTTGGCAGGAACCAGGTCGGCTGCAGTCACTTTCGTCTTCGTGCCAGGCTGAAGCATTTGCCCACGATCGGCCGTAGAGCACGAAGTCAACGAAATGAGCATCAAGCTAGCCGTGGCCAAGAGCAAAACGCGTTGGGTTCTGGTCACTTCTTCACTCTAGGAGAAACGAATCGTGCAGGTGGTGACGATTGCGAGCCCAGCGTGCCCCTGAGGTCGACGCTTGCATGACTCGGGCGCGAAGCGAGCGCATAGCGTTTAGGTACAAGAGGCGCGGGACGCTCTTCGTTCGCGCAGGCCGAGGTTCAGAGAGGAACGGCAAGCGTGCATGCGAGTTCTAAAGCCCTTTTCTGCGGTTCGTTTCCCAGTACTGCAGTTCGACGGTGTCACCCTTGGGCCCGATGGTTCGCTCAACCTGTTGGATGAGGCGTTGCGCCACGCGCTTGTGGTCGCGGGCGGAGCCCTCCGTTGGCCAGCCAGAGTCATAGGAATAGTTCTGGTTGAAGTCTTCAGCCCAGGCCCGCACATCTGCCTCCAGCCAGGAGGGTAAAGCGGGGTCGCCATCGCCGCACTGACCCTCTGAGCCCCAGAATGGCCATTCCGCCGCGTAGTCGTTCATGAGTCTGTAATGCACATCTCTAGATTCGCACGCGAGACGCCAGGTTCGCCGACCTCGCGCATCAGATCACCGACTACGTTCGCACCCGATGAAGAGTCGGAGGCGCCTCCAGGCATGACCAGCCAGCGCCCGAACGGGAACCCTCTGCGTGCTCCCGAGTGTCGACGACGTTCGAATATGAGGCCATAGCGACGCTTGAAAATGAGGCCACCCAGACAGATTGGATGGGTGATTACTTTGGAAGATTGGGCCTTGATCAGGAGGCTTGTCGCGGACGGTATCCCGCAGCGGCAAGTCGCTAAAAAGTTGGGGATCGGGCGGGCGACGGTCGCGAGGGCTGTCTCGTCGACGAGTCCGCCGAAATATGAGCGGCCACCGCAGGAGACGTCGTTCTCGCCCTTCGAGGCGCGGGTGCGGTCCCTGTTGACCGAGCACCCCGAGATGCCCGCGACGGTGATCGCGGAACGCGTCGGCTGGTCGGGATCGATTACCTGGTTCCGTGACAACGTCCGGGGTCTGCGCCCTGAGCAGGCCCGCGTGGACCCGGCGGATCGTCTGGTCTGGGAGCCAGGAGATGCCGCGCAATGCGACCTCTGGTTCCCACCGAAGAAGATCCCCCTCGAGGACGGGACCTCGAAACTGTTGCCGGTGCTGGTGATCACGCCCGCGCATTCACGGTTCGTCCTGGGCCGGATGATCCCGACGAGACACACGGAAGATCTTCTGTTGGGGTCGTGGGAATTGCTTCAGCAGTTGGGTCGGATCCCGAGGCGGCTGATTTGGGACAACGACGCCGGTATCGGTCGGGGACCGCGCCGCGCGGCAGGGGTGGCGGAATTCATGGGGATGCTGGCGACGAGGCTGGTGCTGCTGAAACCACGGGATCCGGAATCGAAGGGGATCGTGGAGCGCCGCAATGGCTGGTTCGAGACGTCGTTCATGCCAGGCCGCACGTTCGTGTCGGGGTCTTGGTAGTAACGGTACGGAATTGAACGCTAGGCCGATCTGCGGAAACCTGGGACTGGACCGATGGCATTTAGTGGCAACCAAGAAAATACTCCTGAACAGCAATTTCCTGCTGGTTTCAAACTCGCTACCTGACCGTGACCACCACCTCCGGCTCAGCGGGACAGACCGCCGCGAGATGTTGCAGTGGAAACCGAATCCGGCGCCATTCAGCCGCGACCCGTGCCGCATAGGCCAGAAAATCCTGTAAAGAGCTGCGGGCCAGAGCCTCCTGGAGGCTTAGCGTTCAATCCTGGTCCGTTACTACCAAGACCCCTACTACGCCCTCCAAGCGGTGATCGCCATGCGCACCTCGACCGGGATCCTCCGGAAAACAGGATTCGGCTTCCTGGCGCTCGTGATGCTCGGTGTGACGATCTTCGCCCAGCCCGCCAGCTAGATCCCCGACCCACACGGGGCTGTTGTCGATCTCGTTGACCTATTCGGAGGGGCAGGGAACGTCTGACCAGGCACCGATTCCCAAGGTCCGCACGTGGGGGAACGTTCAAGGGTGATCCGCAGTGTCGTCTGGAGGCTAGGCCGCTGTCGTTGTTACTTCTCGGCGGAGGGCGATGAGTCCGTCCCGAAGGCGGGTTTTGATTGTGGGGATTTTCACCCCGAGCCGTTCCGAGATTTCCGCCTGGGTGAGGGAGTCGAAGTAGGCCAGTTCGATCGCTTCTCGTTGAACGTGGGTGAGACGTGTCATCGCGCGGCGAACGTCGTCGTTGGCGAATTGTGTGTCGATGGTTTCCGCGACGACGTCGAAAGGGAGCGGATGATCGCGGATACCGATCTTGATGTCCCGGTCTCGGGACGCCTGGGATGCTCGCACCCGGTCGATCGCGCGGCGCCTGGCGACGGTCAGCATCCAGGACAACGCTTTGCCTTTGGACCCGTCGAATCGGGCGGCGTTCTGCCACAGCTCAAGGTAAACCTCCTGCGTCACCTCTTCAGATTGCGCCGGGTCCCGGAGACACCGGGTGACGAGGCCAAGAACCCGAGGGGCGGTCCGGTCGTACAGTGCGGCAAACGCGTGACGGTCACCGGCGGCCACGAGTGCCAAGAGGTCCTCGTCGGTAGGAAGCGGCGGGTGGACAGTCGCTGTCGATGCGGTCATGGTTCCCTGGGGGTCGTGGTGGACTCCTCCGGGTAATGCACCGTAAGAGGTCATGCCGCGCTGGCTGGTGCCGTCGCTCATTCGAAGCCTAGGTACGCCAGGACGTACCCCAACGCCCCAGGACGGGGGTGTACCTGCCCTCTGGGACGACGAGGCCTGTAGAACCAGGGTTTTCCTGGCCGCCGTGATGGGATCGTGACCGACCCCGGAACCATTCGGCAGCATCGAACCCTCGAATTCCTTCCCGGCCACCGTCAAGGACCCCAGACGGGGTACGGGTTTGTCTCCCGATGGGAAGCTTGTCGTCCGGCCGATCGGGCACTGAATGGCGACGTCAGAGCATGCACGGTTACCAATCCCTACCGAACGGGGATGGGCGTGCCCTGGTGATACCGAAGGACAGGGCCTGGCATTTCCCAGAGGGAACAATGCCGGCTTTCATAGCCGTCTTGGTGAATGATGTAGTTCACGAGGACCAGGTTGGGGCCGACACGATTGAACAGCCAGTCGGATGTGATCGGTGCGTCGCGGATTGCCTCGCCGCCAAGTGATGCGACGATTTCATCCCGGGTCCAGCGGCGGCCCGACCGACCAATCTCCGCGAAGTCAGGTGACAGGATGACCGCGAGTCGCTTTCGGTCGTGTCGTGCACTCGAGGACAGCAGTTCCAGTTCCGCTTCTCGAATCGGCGCATACTCGTTGGCCTCGGATTCCCACATCGGATCAAGCTAGCGCCGACGCCGCTGAACCCGCACGCTCGGGAACCCTTAGCGTGCGGTCCTCGCCATTTTGATCACCTGTCCAGGGCAGGTGCTGATCAGCGCCCCCGTTTGGGGGGAATGCGCTTCCTACGAGTGCGCCTAGTCTCAAGAGGGAAGAGCCGTGCTGATGCGCGGTGGTAGCCGGGACCCTGATCAGGGCGGGGTCGACGCGGGGCGTTACGCTGCCTCGTCACCTATTTTGGTGCTCGATGTTTTCGGGCGATCATATTCGCGGGGCTTTCGGGCAGGGGCCCGGAGTCCGGCATCACGACGTTGGCAGGGGCCTTCCGTGTTCACCAGATCAACCATTCGCCGGACAGTACCTACCGCTGGGACAGCCATCATCCTGGGTGTGATCCTCAGCGTCTCGGCTGCCGGGAATGCACAAGCCGCTACGACCCTTGCTGGGCCGATCGATCTCGGAACGGCGGCACCGTTTGGTGTTCTCGGGGCGAGCACCGTCACGAACACTGGACCCTCGGTCATCGCCGGTGATGTTGGGGTGTCGCCGGGTACGTCGATCACTGGTTTCCCGCCGGGAACCCTGACCGGGACCGTGCACCAGACCGACGCGGTCGCCACCGGCGCGGAGGCCGACACGACCACCGCTTTCAACGCCGCCGCCAGTTTGACCCCGACAACTTCCGGGCTCCGCCAACTGAACGGTCTTTCTCTTGGCCAGGGTGTCTACTCGGGTGGGACGCTCGCCTTGTCGAACAACGGCGCCCTCACCCTGGCGGGGACGGCAGATTCGGTGTGGGTGTTCCAAGCCGCCAGCACTCTCACGATCGGGTCCGGTACCCGGATCACCCTGACCGGAGGCGCGTCGGCGTGCAACGTGTTTTGGGAGGTGGGAAGCTCGGCGACTCTCGGGAGCGCAGCCCATTTCCAAGGCACCATCCTGGCTAAGCAGTCCATTACCGCTACCACCGGTGCCACCGTGATCGGCCGACTCCTGGCCAACAACGGTGCCGTGACTCTTGACACCAACACGATCACCACTCCCACGGGGTGTGCGCCCGGTAGTGCTCCCGTGACGACGCCCAGTCCCGCGATCACCTCCGGCGCCCCCACCTCGGCGACCGTCGGAACGGCGTACCACTTCACCGTGATGTCGACCGGGACACCGTCGCCGACGTACAAGGTCAGTTCAGGTAGCCTTCCTACCGGCTTGACCCTGAACGCGACGACAGGTGAGATCACGGGCACGCCCAAAACAGCGGGATCGACGTCTGTCACGATCACCGCGTCGAACGGGTCGCTCCCGTCCGTGTCCGCGATCTACACGGTCACCGTGAACGCTGCAGCCGTAACCTCGCCGACGCCGACGCCGACGCCCACGGCCACGCCCACGCCGACGCCGACAGCGGCTGTTCCGGCCTCGACGACTTCCTCTTCGGGGAGCTCCGGGAGCGGGTCGACAGGGACGGGTGAGCTGGCTTTCACGGGCAGCAACCCGGCCGCCCCGCTCACCGCAGCAGCCCTGCTTCTTTCCGCAGGTTTCGGTCTCCTCTGGGCATCACGCCGCCGCCGAACCACGCAACTCCGACAACACTGAGAAGACATTCGGGACTCCTGTCCAATCGGTTGCCTCGTCCGCGCGCGCAAGCCGGACGACCACCGTGTCGATGTCCGTAGTGGAGTGCACAGAGGCCGGCGTACTTTCGGGGCTTGTGAAGAGAAGTGCGGACAACGAAATGTCCGCACTTCTCTTCACGAATCGGCACCTTCGCCCTGCCTGCTTTGGGTAAAGGCATCGGACTGCGGCAGGACGTCGTACGCGGTGGCGGACGGCATCGGCCGGGTATCGGTGGGGAGGGCACTCACGACTGCGGCCGGCTAATCGCATCGGGGCCGTCGATATCGCCAGCTCCAGCAGTGTCAGCCCCAACGCGGAGGCACGCGTAGACCCTCTTTCAACTCGCCCGCGAATTCTCGGCCCGGGTACTCTTCGGAACTCCCTCCCGGGGTCGCTTGAGAATTCGGAGCTTGACCTACGCCAAGCGGCTTTCGGATCCCGCGGAGCCCATTTCTCGCAACCGAGGAGAGCAATAGCCCGCCAGCACCAACGCCCTGACCCTTGGATTGCTGCGGATCCGCAGCTCTCACAACCCCCACTCGGAATCATTTTCTCGAATGAAGGCGTCGACGACGGGTTTTGAGGCCGCCCAAGATTCGTCCCCAGCTTCTCGGAACAAGATGGCCTGTTGGGGCGGCTGGATGAGCGACATTTTCCGGCTTACCGTAGTTCAAGCTCCGTTTTCTCGAACGCCCCCTACCCGAACGGACTGACCGCTGCGTCGACTTTCGACAACACGGGAGCTGCAACCTCGTTGGCGTATGCGATGGGCGGGTCGACGTGGATGAACTTCACCGAAACCCGCGGCCTCGAGAGTCAGATCACCGGTCAGACGTCACCGGTGTCGACGCAGCACTTCACCTACGACCAAGACGACCGCCTCACTACCGTCCAAGACTCCGTCAGCACCGGGCAGGCGACGACCTGCGCCACCCGGCAGTACGCGTTCGACGCGGACTCCAACCGCACGAGTCTGGCCGCCTATGCGGCCGGCAATACGGGGGCGTGCTCCACGTCGACCGCGCCGACGACGGTAAACAGCACGTACGACCAGGCCGATCGAATCACCAACGCCGGGTACGCGTACGACGCTTTCGGCCGCACCACCACCGTGCCCGCCGTAGACGCTGCCGGGGTCGGCCAATACGCCTCCGACGCCGGAAATCTGACCGTCGGTTACTACAGCAATGACATGGTGAACACCGAAACCCAAGGCGCCGGCAGCCTCTCCTACGGTCTCGACCCTGAACAGGACCGCATCGCCACCACCGTCAATGGGGCGACCACGACCACCAACCATTACTCCGGCGACTCGGATAGCCCCACCTGGTCCTCGACTGGCGGCAGCAACTGGAACCGGTCGCTCGATGGGATCGACGGCGGCTATGCGGCATCCGAGGACCAGACGGGTGCGGTGACCCTGGAGCTGGCGAACATGCACGGCGACATCGTTGCGACCGCCCTTGATGCCACCACTGATACCGGGATCCAAACCGGCTCCTACAACGAATCCACGGAATACGGAATCGACCGGACCGCATCCACCGGCAGCACCAGCTACGGATGGCTCGGCAGCCAGAAACGCTCCGACAACTCCCTGTCCGGCCTCGTCCTCATGGGAGTCCGCCTCTACGACCCCAACACCGGCAGGTTCCTCAGCACCGACCCCATCTACGGCGGCAATTCCAATCCATATGTCTACCCGGCCGACCCCATTGGTGCGAGCGACGTCTCCGGAAAGGACGAGAGCAACACGCTCAAGAACACGATGGGTGAGGGTCGGGGCGGCGGGTCAGAAGAGGGTACGCAAGCAAAGGCCGCACGAGCCAAGGCGTTGGCAGAGCAGAGGGCTGAGGAAGAACGAGCGTACGAGGAACGGTCCACTGAGAAGGCGAAGGAGCGTAGGGAAGCTGCCGAGCGTGCCGACCTTGCCGCTCGGGAGCGCCAAGACGAGATGGAATCTCACCTGGCTAAGAGGATAGGTCAAGGACGCGCATCGCAAGACAGCATCGATCAGACAATCGAGCGCGGTTCAGTATCCAAGGGTAGAAATGGAACACGCATATACACCGCGCGCAATCTTCGTGTAATCGTAAATATGTACGGCGATGTAATCACAGTTACTCGGAGGTAAGTTATGCGACTTTTTCAAACTAGCGAGTTCGACGATCGTGCTGAATTCACGAAGCAGCAGAAGCTCATTGCCGATATTCTGCATGATTGGGATCCGATCGGTGTCTTCGATAACCCCATATTCAGCCAAGACCCGACCGAATACGACGACCTGGTTAGTCCGCTGAGCGTCGTCCTGGAACGGGGTGTGACGGTTGCCGCACTTGCTGCGGAGCTTGATGAGGTTATGACGAAGGACTACCGAATGCTCAATGTTGATACGGAGGAAGTTGCTGCAAAGCTCCTTGCGGCGTGGACCGCGCCTTCGTGTCAGAGCCCGACTGCCCGTGGCTCCGGCGGGATTTGAACACTCTTTCGCATGAAAAGTCGCCGTGGAGCAGCTGCAATGTGCACGTTGAAGTTGGGATGACGCCCGCCTGACGAACCTGGCCCTTGACATGCACTCCAGGCAATTCATGGGCTACTCATTCAGTGACCGGATGGCGTCCGCTCTCACGGCGCTCCTGTCTCATATCCCTAGGGATTTGGGCTGTCCCACGGGCACTCGCTCTCACAACGACGTTTTCCCGGAAATCCAACTCGCCGCGATTCCCGTAACTATGTGCCATAAGTGACTGCTTGGATTCGGGTAGCAACCATTAGTTATGGGACAGCGAGAGGGCCTCATGAGCAAGTTGATCGGCTACGCCCGCGTATCGACCCGCCAACAAGCCACGGACCGGCAGCAGGCAGACCTTCTCGGCGCCGGCGTGCGCCGCGATGACCTCTACATCGACCAGGGGGTGTCGGGCGCTCGAGCATCGCGACCGGGTTTCGACCGTGCCTTGGATGCGATTCACGACGGTGACACCTTGGTCGTCACGACTCTTGACCGGCTTGGCCGCTCGACGCAGAACATGCTGACCTTCGCCGACGAGCTGCGGCACAGGGGCGCCGGCCTCCGAGGGGTCTGCCCAGACTTTGGTTGACACTGGGGGTGGGTGGTTTTCTAGGCCGCGTGTGCGGCTGAATACATTGTCTCAAACTCGACCGGGGTGAGTTTTCCGAGGGCTCTTTGCCTGCGGCGGCGGTTGTACTTCTTCTCGATCCAGACGACTATCGCGAGGCGCAGTTCCTCCCGGGTGTTCCACCGGCGAGTATTCAATACGTTCTTCTGAAGCAAGGAGAAAAAGGACTCCATCGCGGCATTGTCGCTTGAAGATCCGACTCGGCCCATGGAACCTCGGAGGCCATTATTCTTCAGAAGCCGCACGACCTTCTTCGACCGAAATTGGCTACCTCGGTCGGAATGGACGATGGTTCCGACCGGGGCGCGCAGGATGATCGCGTTCCGCAGGGCCGCGGCAGCGAGTTCTGATTTCATACGGGCATCGATGGAGTAGCCGACGATCTTGTTCGACCAGCAGTCCTTAACCGCACACAAATAGAGTTTCCCCTCGCCTGCAGTCCAGTGCTCGGTGATGTCGGTTAACCACACCTGGTCCGGTCCGGTTGCGACGGTGCTGAAGTCGTGGGTGACAAGGCCCTTGTCGTCGACGATTCCGAGGAGGTCGTCGTGGACTGCTGGCCCGGGTTTGTTCCCCTTGCCTCGTCGTCGGTGGTGGGAGGCCTGCAGCCCTGCAATGAGCGCCAGACGCCACACCCGGTTCTCCGACGCCGTCGATCCCTGGTCGGCTAACTCATCGCTGAGGAAGCGATACCCCAGCGTCGGGTCGTCAGCATGGATCTCCCGCAGCACATCGATCAGATGCGCGTCGTCCCAGTCTCGCTGGGACACGGGGTCACGCAACCATTGGTAATACCCCTGGGTCGATCGGCCCAGCACCCTGCACGCCACCGCGACCGGCACCCTGATCGGGGTCCCGGCCGCGGCCATTTCACGGACGAGCGGGAAGACTATTTTCCCGGCAGGTTCGCCTGCGACAAATAGGCTGCCGCACGACGCAGCACCTCGTTTTCCTGCTCGAGCAGCCGGATCCGTTTCCGCGCCGCTCGCAGCTCGCCCTGCTCCGAGGCGGTGACGCCGGGACGGTTCCCATCCTCGACGTCTGCTTTCTTCAGCCAACCATGCAAGCACCCTTCGGAAATCCCGAAGTCCTTCGCGATCTGCTTCAGCGGTGACTGACCCTTCCGGGCCACGGCCACGACATCGTCGCGGAACTCTCTCGGGTATGCCTTTGCCATGATTAACATCCTTCCAGCGAGAACGAATCCTCACAGGTCAGGTGACAACCAAACCCTGGGCAGACCCAAATCTAGCGCGCCGCGCGTGAGTACGAGAAATTACAAGCCATCTACAGAAGCAGGAGCCGCTCAGCCGGTGTGTCTCTTGAGACACCCGACTTGCGCATAAAGGCGGGGTCGAGGACCCGGAACGCGCACAGGTCGTCGAGGAGGTCGCGCGCTTCCTGGGGTGTGGTGGTCGCCTCAATGCGCTCCCTCCAGGGGCGGATGATTGTGGGCGAGACGATCTTCATGATGTCGGCTTCGTGGGTGTAGTGGGCGCCGAGCATGTCCCGCCGCTCTTGCCCAAGGACGCCTTCCATGAGGGAACCGAAGATGGTGGGGTCGACGGCTCGCCAGTTGAACTCGGCAGCGTCACGGAGGTGCTCGAGTTCGTCGCGATTCATGAACACAGCCGCGGGCTGCTGGAACAACTCGCCGTTGACGTACCGGGTGCCTTCGTAACGGCCTTGCCGGTTGTGGTTGCCCTTCTGGTTCAGGAGAGTGAAGAGGTAGCCAATGTCTTTGGCGCTGTCGGGGTGTTGTTCCTTGAGGAGGGCGTCGACGGAGTTTTGAAGCGGGTAGCCGTCGAGCATGCCAAGGTCCTCAGCGAACAGGCACCAAACCAGTTGCATGACGAATCGCTGAATCTCATCAATGGGAGCCGCGGACCGGTCAGCTAGCGATGTGTAGAGGGCTGCGACATGAACGGCCGCATCAGTCGTCAACGTTCGGCGGTGCTCCGAGAACACCGGCTCCATCGTCTGCGACTGGAGAAAGAGGAGGGCGTCGTATCGGTCGGGAAGCTCCGAAAGTGGGAAGCGGCTTCGGGCTTCGTTGGGAAATCGACCTGGTTCCCAAATTTCAAACTCACCGAAGTTGCACGCGACTACATACCGCGCAGCTGGGATGTCTTTCGCGGAGTCAGATGACTCTTGCCAGTACCGAACTCGCTGATCCTTGGCTTTCTCGAGCGGCACGTGTGGTGCTTTCATCTCGACGATGAGGACACCTGGGAGGAAAAGATCCATGAACCCGGCGGAGGCCGAAAAGCTCTCAAATAGAGCGCCAGCTTCGCTCCGGTCTGTGCCGTACGCGGCGAACAGATCGTTTAGGAAGGACTGTGCCTCGGCGCGCTCGGAGCCGGCATAGCCCGACCACTTGGTGACAAAGGCTTTTAGGGCCTGCTGAATCTCTAGGCCGCTGCGAACTCCAGGCACTAAATAAGCCGCAGGCTGTCACCCGCGTAATACGTGTCCTGCATTAGGCGCTTGTGGACGCGTTCGAGGTCAGCGATTGTGTCAATGAGAGCCAGTTCGACATTGTTGTCGCCGCCGGCTTTTCGAACCCGGACTAAGGCCTTCTTCGATCGAGTAAGACTGTGCTCGAGATTCAGAATGACGTCAGAGATCTCACCGAGAGCTGTCTCGTGGGCCACTTGCTGAGGGGATCGGTCATCTTCAGGCCGGATTTTGGCCTGCGTTCGAATACTCATGGTCGCCTCCCACATCGGTGCTTTGAGTCTACGGGTCTGCATTCCTGTTCCAGGAGCGTCGGCCGCGGGAAGCCGTTCGTTTTTTCTTACCGCTCGCTTAGGTGCCGAGCTCGGGGTGGCGAGGAGTCCGAGCGCGGACTGCAAGTTGCCGCAGCACCTGGTGGAAGGGGAGCCGTTGATGACGGAGCGCCGCCGTACGATCCGGCCGTGGGAGTGCATGGGCCTGGGAGAAGCGTCGACGTGATTGTGGGCCGGCCGATCCCAGCGCACCCGCTCGCGGTCCCGCCGATCCCGGGCACGTTCGGGGTATGGCAGGTGCGCCGGGTCAAAGAGGCCCCCATCGGATACGTGCGGTCCGAGAATGCCGGTGGGGGAGCGGTGTATCACTGCTATGCCCACGGTCGAGACGATGCCGGTGGCCGGCCGTGGCTTCGCACCACGGACAGCCTCAACAGCGCTGTCGCGTGGATGATCCAGCACGAACGGGACCTCGCAGCTCTCACCCGCCGACTGCACCCGGAGCCGGACGAGTGGCCGGGATGACGCCGGCACGCGTCGACGCCGTCATCTGGTACGTCCGACACCGCCCCAAGGGCGACACCCTCGCAGAAGCGAGCGTGTTGAGCGTCGACACCCCGGCGCCGGGGAAGCAATCGACCGGGCACGCGCCGGTCTGCCTGCAAGACAGGTCCTCACGTCAGTGGCGCGCTACTAAGCCGTCAACGGCCCGTGAGGCGGTTCCAAAGTGTCCGCTTCGGCGTCTGTAGTGCGCCGGTGCCGGCGTCGTCGCAGACGGGCTCCGGCAAGCCCTTACGTCGCAGCCATGCCCGGTACTCGACGCGGAGAGCTGCCTCGTCTCCGAGGAGCCGGAGCGCATCGTCTTGGCTCATGTCGATGCCGAGGAGCTGCCGCTGCGGCCGGGTCCGCAATTGCTGCCGGAATCGCGTGAACTCGAAGCTTTTTGTCACTGCATCCCCTGCGTCGGTGAGTCCCACCACACCGACAAGTAGATGCAACCGCATGATGACCGGCCAGGGGAAGGCCCCGTCCGAGGAGCGTTCGTCGCCTCCCAGCCAGACGATTGGAGGTCACATGCCCTTCTCAGGGGCAACGGCGGCCGATTCGAGTACGTTTCTTGCAACGGCTGATTCCCCCAATCAGTCGCACCAGCCCCCGGGCGTCAGAACTCCCCCAGTCCTGACCAACCCGGGGGCTTTCTCGCGCCCAGGGGCCGCCTCGAGGCGGGGTATGAGAGCAGGCCGGCAAGCAGGCGGGTCGCTGCGCTCCCGGGTGGAGCAGCAGAGCTGCCCTGTCTGGCCCTACGGGCCGTCGTTATTTTGCCGGAAGCCTGCGGCAGCGTACGTCCGTCCGGGCTCCGCGCAAGCCGCTTCGCGGCCGGTCCTCCGACAAGTGCGGCACGCGGTCACTGCGTTCCCTTATTTCGTGCCGAACTTCTCTCCCCCACCGCCTCCAGGGGGTTGCACTTCGCCCTGCCGTCCTTCTCGACACTTCGTGCCTTCAGGCAAAAACAACGATGAAGAAGAAAAGGAACCACAATGCAGCACACACGGAAACGACAGGTCCAGACGCGGGAGATCAAGACGCGACCGGCTGAGCCGCAACATGCGGGGTACGCCTGCAAAGAGTGTGGCGGTCCGAGCCCGGTGGGGGTTGGCTACGTCGACACCGGTGACGGGGCGGCCGCCCGGTCAGCCCAGGTGATCGTCTGCCCGTCTGGGTACAGCCAAACCCTGACCGCATGGGTGGTCCTGGACTGCGCTGTGACGGCGGTCCTTGGCACGTACAGCACCGAAGACGCCGCGACTGCTGCCGCCGACGGGTTCGGGTCATGCAGTTTCCCGTACCGGCTCTCTGAGGTCGAGCGTGTGGCGCTCCTGGCCGCCTCATGACCACCCGCGAGGCGGGGTTGTGGCCGGATGTTCCGGGCCTGGTGCATGGGATCGTCAGTGTCAGCCCGCCGGTGGTGCAGTGTGACGGGTGCGGTGCCCGGTTCACCGGGGGCACGTTGGCGTTGACGGTGATCCTCTCCGGGATCACCTTCCACCCGGACGCTCTCGGGCGGGGTGAGGGACGTCGGATGTGCAGGGCCTGCTGGGACAGCACTGCTACCGCCGCTCAGCCTGCTGCGGTGGGGTGACGCTGGCCGTCCGCCCGGGGTGCCCCGGGCGGGCGAGGGGCTGGCCCCTCGCGCACCCCCAGAGAGAAGCGTGCGTGGGTCGTCACTGAGCGGCTGACAAGGTCGGTGGGGCCGTGTATTGTCGGTTTTACGACGGGCCGGTTACCGGAACGTTGCCAGCCGAAGACCCCGCACTGCGGGGTCTTCGTTTTTGGCCCTCCGCCTGCCTCCGCCTCCGCCTCCGTTATGGCGTCCAGGTCAGGTTGTGGACTGTGGTCTGCTCCAGGATCCCCGAGAGCCGCCTCACGGTACGGGCTCCTGCCGGGTGCGGTTCGACGACGGTGTTGCGGCGGTGGTGCAGGTACGCGGCCAGGTCAGCGATCTGCAGTCCCGGTGAAAGCCTTGAGGAGGCGAAGTTGATGGGGCTGGATATTCGTGGGAGGGTCGTTGACCGGTATCCGGGTGTTCCGGTGAGTTGATACGCCTCGAACTGTTTCCGGTGTTCTTCCTGGGTCGCGATTTCGTCGGCGATGACGATGACCGGGTCGGTTTCTTGTCGTTGTCCGGCGCGTTGGTCGATGCGTTCGAGGAGGTGCCCGAGGACGACACTGTGCGGTTGGTCGGGGTACCGGTAGCGGGCATTCAGTCGGCCGATGTCGACGCCGCGGAAGATGAACTCCACCCCGGCAGTGCGGGCTGCGCTCAGGGCGGCGGCGTACACGCCTGCGGCTTCACGGTGCTTCCCGCGAAGCGGCGCCCATTCTCCGGCGCCGCCCATGATCTCGTGTCCATGCAGCTCCGCATCAGCCGGGACACCGTGCTCGAGGTGGGTTCTGGACTGGATGTCGGCGACAGCTTTTTCGACGTTGTCCCATGCTTCTTGGGGGGCGATGGCTGCGGCGATGAAGTAGAAGTCGCGATCGTAGGATTCGTCGACGTAGGCCAGGAGCATCCCCCCATCATCCAGCCTTCCGAAGGCTCACCGTCCGCCCTGCCCGACCCGGAGCGGCGAACGCCGTCAGCCCACGGCCGTCGTACGGTTGAGGGGTGTTCCGGTGCGGATCCTTTTTCCTCTTCGACGGGGTCGCACATCAGTGCGCCATGAATGCGCACCCGGGCGGCGACTTCGACCACATCGCCCTCACCAGGACGGGCTCCGGCAAGAAGGAGCAGTGGGGTCTTCTGGTGTGGTCCAGCGACATGGCTTACCCCCGGGGGCCGGTATGACGCGCACGGAGGAGGAACGGTTCTGGGCGTTCGTTGTCAAAGGTCCAGAACCGGATGACTGCTGGTTCTGGACGGGCGCCATTTCCGATGACGGCTACGGCCGGTTCTGGGTCAAACGGGACGGCGCTCAGCAGTCGGTCCGCCCGCAGCGGTACGCGTACGAGCTCGCAACCGGTGAGCCCCTGCTGTCGTCGACCCTGTTGCTGCACTCGTGCGACATCCCGATCTGTGTGCACGCATCGGCGGATCTTGAGTTGTCGCATGTGGCGCCGGGGACGCACAGGGAGAACATGCTCGACCGGTCCCAAAGGGGCCGCTACCGCAACCGGCAGAGTCTGCGGTTGGGGGATCTTCCCCGGCAGGTCCGGGTGCAGCGGTCTCTGGATCTTCGGGCAGTGATCCTCGACCATGGTTGGCAACCCGAACTGATCAGCGCCGCTCTCCTTGGTGTGGAGCTGACCCACCCGCGCCTGTTCTGACCCTCAGCAGGAATCAACGGTCACCGCTACGCCGACATGGTGACGTCGGTGCGTGCGTCGCCTGTTTCGTCGGGACCTTCCGGCGACGGAGCCGGCGTTTCCTGCGACGCCGTCGCTGCGGCCTTTGGGTTGGGGGTGTTCCTTTTCACGTCGCGGGTGGAGATGCCGAGTCGTCCGGCGACCTCGTCGCGCGGTGTACCGAGGTCGAGCATTTTGGCGATCACCGCATCAGACTTTGCTCTCCCCTGGGTGATGAGCTTGTCGGCACGATCTCGTGCTGCCGCGATTTCCTTCGCGACTTTTGCTTCAACGTCGTCGATCGAGTCGGCCACCTCGAAGTAGTCGGTGGCGAGCTGCTCGAGTGTGTCGTGCTTCTCGCGGAACTCTGCAGCTTTCTCGCGTGCCCGCTGCCGGGCCGCGGTCTGCTTAGCGGATTTTCGAACCTCTGCCATGTGAACCCCCTTGATTGATCCAGTTACCAGTATGCCCGGCCGGTCCGTTAGGAATTGGGCCCCGGGCTGATGACACCACGCCAGGAGGACAGGCGACGAACCAGAGGCCGGGCTCGACTGTTGTTGATCGACCGCCGTTCACTCCCACATGCCTCGTTCCTCGACCTGCTCCCGTTCTCTTTCCGGTCTCCCACCACAGCCGCAGTCACTCCCATTCCTGGCCGACCTCCATCCTCATTCTTCGTCAGTCAATTCGTCACACCTCTGGCATTACGAATCAGTGAGGTAGTCTGACGCCGTGATGACCATGCATATCCTCTCCGCGGGAGACGGGTATGCCTACTACACGAGCGAGACGGCGACCGCCGATATTAAGCGCGAACCGGGCCGTGAGCTGGGCGATTACTACACCGCCGAGGGCAACCCTCCCGGTGTGTGGGTCGGTTCCGGCCTTGACGCTCTGGGCGTCAAGGGCACCGTCACCGAGGACCAGATGAAGGCCCTTTTTGGTGAGGGCCTGCACCCAGACGCCGACCGGATCATGGCCGACGCGCAGGCCTCCGGTAAGACCGCGGAGGAGGCGCAGGCCATGGCCAAGCTTGGCCGTGGCTACTACTCCTATGAGCAGGGCGGGGCCGGTCTCAGGGGTGCGATTGACGAGGGCTACGCCCGCTTTGAGCGCACGGAACACCGCGAACCCGACGCCGAGGAACGCCGCGCTATCCGTGTCCGGGAGGGCGCGCAGGCGTTCCATGAGGCGAAGGGCCGGCCCCCTGCCGACAAGGAAGAGCTGGGCCGGTACATTACCGCAGCGTCCCGTCCGACGCAGCAGGCCGTGGCCGGTTTTGACCTGGTGTTCTCCCCAGCCAAAAGTGTGTCAACCCTCTGGGGGTTGGGTGACAACGACACCCGGAAGATCATCGAAGACGCCCACGAGGCCGCTATCGCCGACACCGTGAAGTACCTCGAAGAAGAAGCGATCGCCACCCGCGCCGGCACGAACGGCGTCGCTCAGATCGACATCGAAGGCGGCCTGATTGCTACTCGCTTCCGGCACTACGACTCCCGTACTGGTGACCCGCAGCTCCACGACCACCTGGTCGTGGCGAACAAGGTCAAGGGTGTCGATGGGAAGTGGCGGACGATCGACTCCAAGCTGCTGCACCGCCAGGGTGTCGCCGCGTCTGAGTTCTACAACGCCCGCGTCATGGACCGGGTGACCGAAGGTCTCGGCGTCACCACAGAACTCCGCGAGGTCACCCGCGGCAAGCGTCCGGTCGTGGAAATCGCGGGCGTGGACGACCGCCTGACGACAGGGTTCTCCACCCGGTCGGCGGGGATCAAAGACGCCATGAAGCAGCTCGAAAAGGACTACCGGCGAGACCATGGACGAGCCCCTGACCTGAAGGCCCGGATCGCCCTGGCACAGCAGGCAACCCTCGACACCCGCCCCAAGAAAGAGACCGCGCGCTCCCTGGCGGACCTCCGCACCGCTTGGCGTGAGCGTGCCGTCGAGACGGTCGGTGCCCGTGTGGTCGACAGTGTTCTCCGTGACGCCAGGGCAGCCGCACGAGGCGGCGACTCAGGGGCCGGCACGGTGGAGCAGATCACGATCGAGCAGGCGTCCGCCCGGGTGGTCGAGGCCGTGTCGGAGCATCACGCGGTCTGGGGGCCGCACATGATCGAAGCCGAAACCCGGCGGTTCGTGCAGGCCGAACGGACCCGTGGGAACGTGGTCGAGGGCACGGTGGAGCAGATCACCAAGCACGCTCTCACCACCGACTCGATTGCTGTCACCCCGCCCGCCCCGCACGGCGCTTTTCAGCCCCTCACCCGGAAAGACGGGGTGAGTATCTACGAGCACAAGGGGACGCAGCTCCTCACCTCGAGGACCGTGCTCGCCGCGGAAGACACCCTCCTTGACGCCGCCCGGGACCGGACCGTTCGGCCCGTCAGCCGGGAGACGTTCGATCGGATCGCAGAGGCCGAAGGCACACACCTCGATGCCGGGCAGCGCGCTTTGGCGGGCGAGTTCGCGACGTCCAGCAGTCGCCTCGTCGTCGGTACCGGTCCTGCGGGTACCGGGAAGACCACCGCCCTGCAGGTCGCAGCCCGCGCGATCGAGGCCGAGGGTGGCCGGATGATCGGTCTGGCCCCGTCCGCGGCCGCAGCGGAAGTCATGGCCGACGCTATCGGCGTGAAGGCAAACACCATCCACTCCTTCACCCACGGCAAAGGCAGCCTCACCGAACTCCTCCACCAGGACGGTCCTGTCGAGGGTGTCGACCTGACACCGGGAGATGTGGTCGTGGTGGATGAGGCCGGCATGGCCGGCACGACCAACCTTGCGAAGGTGACCCGGATCGCGGAACGCCACGGCGCACACGTGCGACTCATCGGTGACGACAAGCAGCTCTCCGCGGTGGAGGCCGGCGGGGCGCTTCGCCTCCTCGAGCACGAGGTCGGATCGGTGAAGCTCGAAGTACTGCACCGGTTCACCAACCGGGAGGAAGCGGAAGCCACCAAGCTCCTCCGCGACCCCACCGGGACCGGCGACCCGTTCGCCTGGTACGTCGACAACGGCCGCGTCACGGGCGGGAACGTCGACCGGATGACAGCCGACGTCTTCTCCGGCTGGCAGCACGACACCGAGGCCGGGTTGCAGTCCGTCATGGTCGCGAAAACCAACGCCACCGTGTCAGAGCTCAACGGCCGCGCGCAAGCGCTCCGCATGTCCCAGGGCCTCGTCCGAGGCACCGAATCCGCACCGCTGCACGACGGCCTCTCGGCCTACCGTGGCGACACGATCGTGACCCGGCAGAACGACGCGCAACTCAAGACGGGCGGTGGCCGGGACCGGGTGAAGAACAACGACGTCTGGACCGTGGACAAAGCCCACCAGGACGGGTCCCTGTCTGTTGCCAACGTCAAGAGCGGGGCGAAGATCACCCTGCCCCGTGAGTACGTGGCGAAGTCCGTCGAGCTGGGCTACGCCTCAACCCTCCACCGCACCCAGGGCTTGACCGCCGACACCGCACACGTGCTCGCCGACGCGTCGACGTCGCGCGAGCTGGCCTACGTGGGGCTCACCCGGGGCCGGCACGAAAACCACTTGTATGTCGAGACCGAAGAGGCGCAGCCGGTCTCCGAGGTGCTTGCGTCGATCGCCCGCACGTCCGACGCCACGGTGTCGGCCACCGAGACGATCCGGAACGAGCACGCCCGCGTTGACAACCTCGTGACCTTGATCGACCAGTACGGCGACGTCACCGAACGCGCTGACGCGCTGAGGTTTGCGAAGGTGGCCGATCAGGCTCTTGGCCACGACACAGCCGTGACGCTCCGCGGGCACGAGAGTTGGGGAGCTGTCGAGGCAGCTCTCCGCCACGCGGAGGCACAGGGTGTCGACCCGGCCGACGCCCTCTACTGGTCGTGGACGGAACGCGACATGGACGGGGCCGAAGACCGGCCGGCCGTTCTTTCTGGGGGCGTTTGAGAATTCGGCGCCTCGAGTACGGTAAGGCTCATTCTGGCCTGGAATTACCGTACTTCTGGCTCCATTTTATGGCGACGATGAAGGCCGGGCTGCCCTCCATAGGGTCGTCTTTCTAGAAAACGACCATTTCCGGGAGAGAGGGCTGACCATTCGTTGTGCCCCCGGAAACATGCGGATATGAGACTCTCGAAAGTGGTTCTCGTGAGAGGTTTCTCGTGTCCCCGTCGCGGACGGAATCCGGAACTCGTCCGCCGGAGGACCTAAACGTACTCTGAGCTCCGAATTCTCTAGCGACCCCCCGATACCCCGCAACGCACCCTGTTGCCGAAGGGTCGTTGCCGTGTCCAGGCCGCGCCATTTCCCCTCCGCGAACACGCGAGCGTTCCACTGCAAATGCAGGTGCCTGTGCGGGTCCCCAGCCCGCGACGTCCGGTGACTGATCACGGCCGCCTCCAACCGCTCCACCGGCACCAAACGCTGCCCACCCAACGGGCCAACACGGGTCCTCGAATGACGCCCCATGTACGCGGTCATCTCGTCCGCCGCATCACGTTGCGCGGCGTCCAGCGCGACCGACACGGCCGGGTTCAACGCAGCCGCGATCGACAACGTTTTGTCACTGTTGACTGTCATCTCCACGAACCGCGGCGACGACGCCGAACCCACCACCACCCCCGATACCGGGTCCACAATTTTGCGTTCCCGCGGGGTCCCGTGCGCCTCCCCGGTGACAGGGTCACGCCAGTCCGCCCACGCCTCATACCCCTCCCCATCAAGCACCCCCGACACAAGCACGTGACCGTCCCCGGAGACCACCACACGGTCAGCCAACCCCGCACCCTCAGCAAGGTAGTAGTCATCCGCGCGGGCATGATCCTGCTCCAGATAAGCACGAGCAGCAGCACCGCCACCGGCCCGGAAAAACGTCACCCCACCACGCACCACACCACCCCGAAACCTGAACCGGCAGCCGCGGCGAAGACGCGGCCTATGCCAATAGCATACGTGCATTAAACACTGACGCCCTTGAGGTTGGTACGCTCGACCAGTTGCGCGTACGAAAGCGGCGGGGAGTGGCGTGAGCAAGTCGTCGGATCAGAGTGTTCGGCAGGGCGCTGCCGCGATCGGACTGGAGCGGGAGGTAGCGGCTGCGGAGGATGGCCTGGAGCCTGCCGAAAGCAGCCACGAAGCCGACCCTAAGGTCACGGACATGGACCGGTTACGGACGACGATCGTGGACGACAAGAGCCGGCACGGGGTGTGGTTACGGTTGGCTCAGTACGGTCCGTTGCCGAAGCGGATCGCGTTAGGGATCGCGTCGTCGTGGCGACGCTCGAAGCCGCACCTTTTCGGTGGCGACCGCCACTTTATGGCCCGCATCATCCCTATCGTGAGAGACGATTCCAGCCACCAAATTATGACCGTGCGGAGTGAGACGATGTATGCCGTCGAAGTCTCCTACCCGCACTCGACCGACTGGAGCGAACCGTCCATCTCGGCGCCGGAATAGGAACGCAGACCGCGGAACTTCGACCGGTATTCGTGCGAACAATGCGAGTTCCTGGAGGCGGCCAGGACTGTCATTTGTGTCCACGAAAGAGCGTCCATGAGTACGGCAGCTCACGACCAACCACGACCAGGAATTAGGTCGCTGAGACGAGGCCGCGTAGACCGTGAGTTGCGCTTCGGGTGGCGGTGTTTAGAACAGGCGAGGGTGGGTAAGTTCCACCCCGAGCAGTGCGGCGCTGATCAGTTCCGGCTGCCACCCATGTGTAAGGATGACGGCCCGGAGATCGAGGGAACGTTGCACGCGCACCTGCCTGGGTAGGTCGCCGAGGCGGAGGGTGGCGCGGTTGCGGTAGCGGCCGCGTTGGGACCGGTCGAGCACGTTCTGCCGGTGCGTTCCCGGCGCCACATGCGACACGTCCAAATCGCCGTCGGCGTGGACACAGATGGGGATGTCACACGAGTGCAGCAGCAACGTCGACGACGGTAATGCCTCCCCGGTCAGAAGCTCCCATGCATACCGTTGCGGGCGGACCGCCTGCTGCCCGCCATCCCGTTTAATCCAGAACCGGCCGTACCCGTCGTCGGAGATGGCGCCGGTCCAGAACCAGCAGTCATCCGGTTCCGGGCCCTTCACCACGAACGACCAAAACCGTTCCAGCTCTGTCTTGCTCACGCTGCCACTCGGCAGTCGTCGGGAGCCTCGAATACCGGCTCGGTGATCGTGTTCACGCGTCAGCGATCTGGATCAAGAACGTGTCCCATACGGCGGAGGCGGCCTCAGCGGTGGACGCGGTCCCAAGCCACACCCGCATCATCGGGACCCCTTCCAGCTTCAGTTCCACCCACACCGTGAACACGTCCCCGTGAGTGTCCGCACTGCGGGTGATGCTGGGGGCAGCGGTCACGATGTGGTCCGGGTTGATCCACAACCGCGAATCCCCCGGGGAGCCGTCTTTGTCGTGAAGAGGCAAAAGGCGCGGCATGGGGTGACCCTACGACAGCGCACCCGCCCCACCCTGGCGCGCCCGGCCGAGTCCACTAACTTGCCTGTGGGGAGACTGCGCGCCGGTCAGCGTGTCAGGGCCGAGCTGGCCAGGAAAACCATCCCAGCCGGGACAACCTCGTCGTCACCGATGGTGGTGTCCATCAGAGTGCCGGTGCCGGCCCAGCGGAGCAGGTGTCGGGTCTGGCGGGCATGGTGGAACAGGAACCCAGGGTCAGCCCCGGAACGCAGCTCCCACCCGACGACACTGACCAACGTGTCAAGCTCCACGAACCGGTCAGAACCCAGGCCAATCCGGCCGCGACAAGGAGCAACCCGAGGGCACCGATGTCTTTGACCGCGGCGGGTTTTTCCACCGGTAACCGTGACGCGACATGCACCCACAACGAAACCGGGTCGCGGGATCCCACGGTGGCCGTGCTCACGTCGTAAGCGACGCGGCGACCATCGGGCTAGACCACGCTACGGGGCATGGCCGCTCGTCAATGGTCAGCGCTCAAGAGACGAGCGCTCGTCCGTTTCTCTGGCTGCCTTCTTCGTCCTCACAGGACGCGCAAATGCTGGAAGCGTCAAGCCACCTCGACCAATACTTACAAGTATGATCGGTTTTGAGTGATCAAACTGGTAATTTGGGGGCTATGAGCCTCACCATGACGGACGGCATGAGCCTCCTCGACGACCTGGGCCTGACCGCCGCTTACCCTTCTCCAGGACTGCTCAACGTCGTTTCGGGCAAGCAGACTTGGCACCTACGCCCCTTCGTCATGGGCGCCCCGCCGACGCCCAGCCGAGTCGCGCGCGACCTCAAAAGCATCGAGCCCCCGAGCGCGTGGAACGGTGTGCTCTACATCGTCGACCACCTCAGCCCATCCCTTACCACCCGAGCCCTCTCGGACCCACTTGTGGCCGTCATCGCCGTGAGGGAACGCAAGGCCATTGTCGGCGGAGAAGAGAAGCGCAACACGGGGTCAGGCATCCCGGTCAGCCCGGCCAGAACGGGCGGCCGTGTGCCGTGGGGGCGGATGGCCGTTGGCCGGGTTCTCCTCCGAACGGCCAAGCCCCGCACGCAAACCGTCCTCGCAAACGAGGCAGGCGTGACACAGCAGGTCGTCCACCAGTCCCTCCGAAGCCTTTCCCGCTTTGGTGTCGACGACGACCACAGGCCCGCGACCGTGACCCATCCGGAGCGGCTGTGGGACTACCTAGTCAATGACTACCCGGGGGGACGTGGCCTCCGGCGACCCTGGACGGCCGTGGCCGAATTGCGCGAGCAGGTCGAGCGCGCCCAGAGGGTCGCAGGGGACACGGAAACGCTCCTGTCCGGGGATTCAGCCGCCGATGAGATCGCGCCCTGGCGCCGGAGCCGCCTGGCCGTGCTCTACGCGGCCAGCGACCTCGACCTGTCAGCCCGGTTCGCCCCGGCAGACCCCGGCGTGGCCCCGACCCTCGAAGTCGTGGTGCCCGACGACCCCACAATCTTCGCCACGGCCGCCGCCTGGGCCGATGGTCCGAGCCGACTCACGGACCCGATCATCACCGCGTGGGAGGTGTCCCGCTCACCCGGCCCAGATGCCCGAGATGCGGTGGAGCGCCTCAGGGAGCGCGTGCTATCTCGCTGGGGTGTTGCGTGATCCGGCGCTCGTGCATCATCCCGAGCGTCTCGATCGCCGACGACATGGCGTTCGAGTCCCTTGCTGATGTCGTCCGCGCCACCGAGGGGCTCCCTGAGGTGCGGATCGTCGGCGGTCACATGGCAGGGCTCTTGCTCGCAGCTTTCCCAGTAGGCGACCTCGTGCCGCGCCGAACGAATGACGCCGACGCAGGAATCAGCACCGAGGTTGCCGGGACCCAGGTGGTTCACGACCGCCTAATCGCGAACGACTACGAGCCCGAGGGCGGGAATCGGCTGGTCAAAGGGGACCGGGCGATCGACCTTCTCGTCCCCAGTCTCGACGGGCACTTCCATCCCCTCACGGTGGGCGGGCGTGCCTACGACGCGACGCCGGGCCTTGCCTTGGCGCTCACGGGCGAGCCGATCGTCATCGACGTCACGGTCGCCTACCTCGACGAACACGAGGATCGCTTCGACGTCCCCGTACCCTCGGTGGAGGCCGCCGTCATCCTGAAAGCCAGCGCCACCACGTCCAGGTCCGCCGCGAAAGACATCACGGACCTGTTCCACCTGCTCTCGATCCGGAACGACTTCGGGGACACGGAAACCGGTGGGTGGCAGCTCGACCAGACGCCGCTGATCGGCAGCCGACGCGACGCCGCGCGCACCTTGCACCTCATCGCCGACCGTGCGCGCAAGAGCCCGCTGTTTACCGAGGCCGAGGTGCCGCCAGCGGCTTTCACAGCATTGGTCCGTGAGTACGTCACGGCGCCGTAGACACCCTCGCGTTCTTCCATCCCCGACCCACCGCCCTTCCACCAGAAACCAAAGCTCCTACCGATCGGAGTCAACTAAACCGACAGCAGTCCCCGACGTTTCTCAATGGCCCCTCGCCGGCCACCTCGTGCCTGTTACGACGCGTGTCGATGTTCGCGATTGAGTGCACAAGCGGCCCTGAGTTTCCGCGGTTTGTGAACGCTTTGGCGGACATTCACCTGTCCGCCAATCTCTTCACAAGCCGGTGACGTGCTTCGAAGAGTGGCCCGACGAGGCGTGGGACGGCAGGAGGGCGTCGTACGCTGCGACGGAGGGCAGTGGGCGGTTATCGGCGGGCAGGGTCTCAAGCACCGCGTCGAGCTCGTTCTCACCTGCACTGAGAGCGGAGTCCTCGCTGCGGAGGTAAGCGTAGACGGTCGCCCGGCTGATACCGAAGGCCTGGGCTAGAGCAGTCTTGGACTCCCCGCCATTGGCCCGTCGACGGAGCTCGGCCGCCTTCACCTGGCTCAGTGCCGGCAGTCGTCCCCGGTAGACCTTTCGCTGTTTCGCCAGGGCGATGCCTTCCCGCTGTCGCTCACCGATGAGTGAGCGCTCGAACTCAGCGAAGGCCCCCATCACGTGGAGAAGAAACGTGGAGGCGGCATTGTCATCGCCAGTGAAGGTCAGGGCCTCTTTGACGAACTCCACCCGGACACCCTTCCGAGTGAGCCGGCTGACGATCTGTTTGAGGTCATCAAGGTTCCGGGCCAGGCGGTCCATGGAGTGCACGAGCACGGTGTCGCCGTCGCGGACAAACCCGATTAGGTCTTCCAGCTCGGGCCGGTTCCTCTGGTCCTTGCCCGATGCCTTCTCGGTGTAGGTCTTATCGACGGGAATCCCGTCGAGCTGGCGGACCGTGTTCTGGTCCAGTGTGCTCACTCGCACGTATCCGACTCGTTGCCCGCTCACGATGGCCCTCCATGCCACCTGTGTCCAGTTAGGTTCTAAGAGGTGGCATGAATCAGTGTCTAACAATCCGAAACGGACCCTAGTTAGACACGCTGGGTGTGTGGAGTTGATCGCTAAATGGCGGCGTTCTGTGATCGCTTCATGGCGGGGCCGTTCATTCGGCGCTGCGGCGCAGCTCCCGGTAAATGGTTGTCCTCGACACCTGAAAGAGGTCCGCCAGCTCTGCCTGCCTGTGCTCGCCGGCGTCGTGAAGCTTCCGGAGGTGCTTCTGCTGTGCCTTGGTGAGCTTGGGCTGCTTGCCCTTCAGGCGGCCATTCGCTTTCGCGACGGCCATCCCTTCCCTGGTCCGCATCCGGATCAGATCGGCTTCGAACTCGGCCACCATCCCGAGGACGTTGAACAGCAACCGGCCCACCGGGTCGGTCGGGTCATAGGTGCTGCCACCAAGACTGAGGACGACACCCTTCTCGGTCAGCTCGTCGGCAATATCGCGAGCGTCGGGTAAAGACCTCGCGAGCCGGTCAAGTTTTGTGACGACAAGAGTGTCCCCGGCGCGGGTCGCCGCCATCGCCTCCCGGAGACCCGGCCTTGCCCGGTTCGTCCCGGTGAGGCCGTGATCGACGAAAATCTGCTTCTCACCGACGCCGAGTGCGAGGAGGCCGTTTCGTTGGGCGGTGAGGTCTTGGTCGTTGGTCGAGACTCGGGCGTACCCGATCTTCATTCCCGTCATGAAACTATTGTTGCAGTTATCCCCCCGTCACCGTGCATTTCATCGTACGGGTCATACGTACATGGGTCCGCCCAGTATTTCCGCGGAGTCCGGAATCGAGCTCGGCGGGAGCGGTGGTCGTCCGGCTTGCGCCCATCGGGTGAGCGCGTCAAGGAGGACATGACGCGGGCGCGTCGGATAGGGCCCTATCGTGTGGGGATGCGTCACCTCCTGCGGCTCGATGACTGGACGAAGGTCGAGCTGCGCGATGTATTTCGGCTGGCCGACAAGTACGCGGCAGGCAACGGGCCCCGTGTGGACGGGTGCGCGGCGCTGTTCTTTCCTTCGTCGAGTCTCCGCACGCGCGTGTCGTTCGAGCGAGGCGCGGCGCTCATGGGATTGCAACCGATCACGTTCCCGCCAGAGACCCTCGACAAGCCCGAAGCGCTCGACGACGTCGCCGGCTACTTGGCTTCGTGGGTCGACGTCCTCGTAGTCAGACACCCCAAGCTCCAAGTCTTGGAAGGGCTCGCCTCATCGGATGCTCTTCCGGTCGTCAATGCGATGACGTCAGAGAACCATCCCTGCGAAGTTCTCTCGGACCTTTACGCGATCTCCCGCACCCGCGACCCACTTCACCTCCGATTTCTGTTCGTCGGGGCGAACGGCAACATCGCCAGAGCGTGGGCAGAAGCAGCCCGAGCCTTTGACCTCGACCTGATCCAGTGCTGCCCCGTGGAGCTGGCGACACCGGGGGTCCAGTGGACCGATGACCTCAATCAGGCCGTGGCAGCCGCGGACGTCATCCTCACGGACGCACCGGGTAACCACGCAGCTGAACTTGCACCATTCACAATCAATGCCGCTCTCTTGCACCGCGCACCGGTGGGCGTGCAGCTCGCCCCGTGCCCACCGTTCCAAGGGGGCCGGGAGGTGTCGGCCGATGCCGTCGCGAGTTCCGCGTTCGTGGGGTACGGCTTCAAAAAAGCACTGCTGCCAGTTCAGCAAGCGGTTCTCGCCCTGACGCTGGGGTCTGCCCAGAGTTTGGTTGACACTGGGGGTGGGTGGTTTCTAGGCCGCGTGTGCGGCTGAGTAGATTGTCTCAAACTCGACCGGGGTGAGCTTCCCGAGGGCTCGTTGCCGGCGGCGGCGGTTGTACTTCTTCTCGATCCAGACGACCATCGCGAGGCGCAGTTCCTCGCGGGTGTTCCACCGGCGGGTGTTCAGAACGTTCTTCTGGAGCAGGGAAAAGAAGGACTCCATCGCGGCGTTGTCACTCGAGGACGCGACCCGGCCCATCGAGCCACGCAGGTCGTTGTTCTTAAGGAGCCGGACGACTTTCTTCGAACGAAATTGGCTTCCCCTGTCGGAATGGACGATCGTGCCGGCCGGGGCGCGGAGGGTGATCGCGTTCCGAAGAGCCGCGGCGGCGAGTTCCGATTTCATGCGGGTATCGATGGAGTAGCCGACGATCTTGTTCGACCAGCAGTCCTTGACCGCACAGAGGTAGAGCTTTCCGTTACCGGTCCAATGCTCGGTGATGTCCGTCAACCAGACCTGATCCGGTCCCGTAGCAACAGTGCTGAAGTCGTGGGTGACTCGCCCGTTGTCGTGGACGACGCCGAGGAGGTCGTCGTGAACCGCGGGACCTGGTTTGTTGCCTTTGCCGCGCCGTCGGTGGTGGGAGGCCTGCAGGCCACCGATGGCCGCCAGGCGCGACACCCGGTTCTCCGACGCAGTCGAGCCCTGGTCGGCGAGCTCGTCGCTCAGGAACCGATACCCCAGCGTCGGGTCGTCGGCATGGATCTCCCGCAGCACATCGATCAGATGCGCATCATCCCAGTCCCTGCGGGACACGGGGTCCCGCAACCACTTGTAATACCCCTGGGTTGATCGGCCCAGGACCCTGCACGCCACCGCGACCGGCACCCTGATTGGGGCGCCGGTCGCAGCCATCTCGCGGACGAGCGGGAAGACTA
The DNA here is from genome assembly GCF_001577365.1 of Frondihabitans sp. PAMC 28766. NCBI lineage: Bacteria > Bacillati > Actinomycetota > Actinomycetes > Micrococcales > Microbacteriaceae > Frondihabitans > Frondihabitans sp. PAMC 28766. Next base: position 71,192 of record NZ_CP014515.1, on the reverse strand, counting down.
TTTTCCCGGCAGGTTCGCCTGCGACAAATACGCTGCCGCCCGCCGGAGCACCTCGTTCTCCTGCTCGAGCAGCCGGATTCTCTTTCGCGCCTCCCGCAGCTCGGACTGATCGGCTGCGGTGACGCCGGGGCGGTTGCCGTCCTCGACGTCAGCTTTGTGTATCCAGCCATGCAGGGAGCCTTCGGAGATCCCGAAGTCTTTTGCGATCTGCTTCAACGGTGACTGGCTCTTCCGGGCCACGGCCACGACATCGTCGCGGAACTCTTTCGGGTATGCCTTTGCCATGATGGACATCCTTCCAGCGAGAACGAATCCTCACAGGTCAGGCGACAACCAAACCCTGGGCAGACCCCTGCCATTAGCTCAAATCAGGTTGACGGCGTCTCGTTCCCGGTCAGCAGCGTCCTAGAGAACTACTCCAAGCTGCCTGTCAAGGCGACCCTTCTCCTCGACCAGAGCACTTCGGGCGACGCAGTCCTCGCCGGCAAAGGGGTCACCTCACTGAAATCTTTGCAAGGCAAAAGCGTGGCTTTCGAGGACGGGACCACGTCACAACTACTGCTCTCTGCCGCTCTGAGCAAGGACGGTATGTCTTTCTCCGACATCAAATCCGTCCCGACCCCAGCTGACCAGGCTGCGGGAGTGCTGGTCTCGGGAAGGTCGACGGCCGCCGTGACGTATCAGCCGTACATCAGTACGGCCGTCGCGGGCGGAACCGTCCACAGTCTCGTGACTGCGGCGGAATTTCCTGGCCTCATCTCCGACGCCCTGTACCTCCAGAATTCATACCTGAAAGCCCACCCAGCAGTCGCGGCCGCCCTCGCTACCGCATGGAACAAGTCGATCACTTTCTACAAAGCTCATCCCACTCAAGCGAAAGCGATCATCGCCAAGGCTCTGGGCGCAAGCGTCTCCTCTCTCAGTACCGCGTTCAAAGGCGCGAAGTTCTACACCCTGGCGGACAACGCGAGCGAGCTCAACGGCTCATTCAAAACCACGACGCTGCCACTGATCCAGAAGGCAATGATTTCCGCCGGAATGATGAAAACGAAGGTGGACCTGAGTGACTCGATCAATGCGACCGGTGTCGACAAGGCAGCAGGAAAGTAAGCGATGAAAGACCTTGAGGGAAACGCATGACGGCCGGCTACAACGGCCGACGCCTGAGCCCGCCGCTTACGCGCATCGACGGCTCGATACCCCGAACTCAGGGGATCAGCCTGAGCCTGCTCGGCTTTGCAATAGTGATCGCAATTTGGGTCATCGCCACGACAACCCATGTTGTGTCCCCGCTTTACCTGCCAGCAATCCCGGACGTCATCTCAGCCCTCATCACCCAGGCGCAGACAGGTGATTTGTGGAGCGACATCGGCATCTCGGTCTCTCGCATCCTTGTTGCATTTGCTATTGCAGCGGTGATGGCCATCCCAACAGGTCTCGTTGCAGCGAGGGTACGACTGGCAGACGCCCTCGTCACCCCGCTCGTTGAGTTCAGCCGGTACCTCCCGGTGGCGGCGTTCCTTCCCCTGACGATCATCTGGGCGGGCACCGGGGAAGCACAGAAATACGTCGTCATTTGGATTGGCACGTTTTTCGCCCTGGTCCTCATGATCATCGACGACATACGTCGGGTTCCACCCGAATTCATCGACTTTGGAAGAACGCTCGGTATGTCCGAAAGTCGCATCCTCTGGAAGATCGTGTTGCGCGGCGCCATGCCCAACATCGTCGACTCACTCAGGATCGCATTCGGTTGGTGCTGGACGTGGCTTATTCTCGCCGAACTCGTCGCGGCAACGTCAGGAATTGGCTATCGAATAACCCTGGGCCAGCGCTACCTGGAGACGAACTTGATCTTCGCCTACATCCTCGTGCTTGGCGTTCTCGGTCTTCTTAGCGACCAACTCTTCCGAGTTCTTCACCGCATCGCGTTCCGTTACCTCCGCAAAGGCGGCCTATGAAGCTCGAAATTGACAACGTGAGTATGCGCTATCGAACTCGTCGGAAAGACGTGCTCGCGCTGAAGAACACCACTTTTGGCGTGAAAGAGAATGAATTTGTCTCCCTGGTCGGCGTCTCAGGATGCGGCAAGAGCACGTTGCTGAACCTAATTGCCGGCCTGCAGGCGCCGACCGGGGGCGAGATACGCCTCGACGATTCCGTGGTGCGGGGCCCAGGCGTTGACCGCGGTGTCGTCTTCCAGTCTTACTCGCTGCTGCCTTGGCTCACCGCTGGCCAGAACATCGAATTTGCTCTCAAAGAAGCGCGCGACCCCGACCGTGACCGGAAGGCACGCGCCCGCGAACTGCTCGACACTGTGGGGCTTGGCGATTTTGTGGACGCGCACCCCGCCCAGCTCTCCGGTGGCATGCGGCAACGCGTTGCCATCGCCCGGGTGATGGCGTACCGGCCCCGGGTGATGCTCATGGACGAACCCTTCGGTGCGCTCGACGCTCTGACCCGCACCCTCATGCAGGAACTGCTGATGCGGGTCTGGGAGGAGCACAAACTCACCGTCGTGTTCGTCACTCACGACATCTCCGAGGCCGTGTTCCTATCCGACCGGGTCGTCGTGATGTCAAGCCGCGCCGAAGGAGGACTCCACGACATAGCGATCGACCTGCCACGTGGTCGCTCAGCAGCCACGCCTGATGATCCTCGATTCGCAGAGCTCTCTGGACGCATTCTCGATCTGGTACGCGAAGAAGCGCGCACTGTCAACCATTTCTAGGTCCCCCCATTTTCCCTAAGGCTCCACCAATGGCTGCCTGCACTACGAACGGATCAACCATGGCTACACCCTCAGCACCCGGCTGGCGACTCGCCGTCGACGTCGGCGGCACATTCATTGATTACATCCTCCTAGAGGAAGCAACTGGCCGCGTCACAGTTGAGAAGCAACCCGCCACAGCCACTTCACTAGCGGAGGAATTCGCCACGGGTGTCAAACGCCTCCCCGTGGGCCTACCAGAAATTGACATGCTTATCCACGGTACGACGGTCGCCCTTAACACGCTGGTCCAAGAACGTGGGGCTCGAACAGGCCTCCTCACTACCCACGGATTCCGGGATGTCCTCGAACTCGGGCGCGGAGGACGACCTGAGCTCTACAACCTGCGCTACCTCGCCGCGGAACCGCTGGTGCCTCGCTACCTGCGCCGAGAGTTGCATGAACGGGTCCTCGCTGACGGCACCATCCGAACGCCGTTGGACTTGGACGAAGTGAGACGTGAAGTCGAGATCCTCCTCAGTCACGGCGTTGAAGCAATCGCTGTCGTGCTGCTTCACAGCTACCGTTCTCCCGGCCACGAGAACACAATCGCTGAGCTGGTGCGTGCCGAATACCCCGGCATTTCGGTTAGCGTCTCCAGCGAGCTCATTCGAGAATGGCGCGAATACGAACGCACGTCGACGACCGTAATTAACGCCTTTACCCAGCCCGCATTTGAGGCGTACGCATCCCAAATAGACAAGCGCACACGCCAAGAGGGGCTCGCTAACCCCATCGCCTTTATGCGCTCTAACGGCGGAGTTATCCCCATCGCCGATGCGCAGATCAGACCCGTCGAAACTCTCGGTTCCGGGCCTGCGGGTGGCGTCGTTGGCGCCCGCCAGCTCATGCAGGCTTCCGGCTACCCCAACGTTGTCTGCGCCGACGTGGGCGGCACGACTTATGACGTGGCCCTCATCACTGACGGTGAAATCGTGGAGCGCGCCGATACCATCATCGAAAAACGTCCCATCATGGGGCAAGTCATTGACATCATCTCCGTCGGAGCCGGCGGCGGTTCCATTGCCCGACTCGACAAAATGACCGGAAGCCTGCAGGTCGGACCCGAAAGTGCCGGCGCCTTCCCGGGCCCCGCCTGCTTCGACCGCGGCGGCAAGGTACCCACCGTCACCGACGCCCAAGTTGTCCTCGGTCTCCTTGACCCAGACAACTTCCTCGGCGGTCGCATGAAACTCCGCGCCGACCTTGCCACCGAGGTCATCGACCGAGAACTCGGCCCCAATCACAGCGTCACGGAAAGCGCCGCAGGCATCCTCGCCGTCGCCCAAGCGAACATGGCGAACGCCATCAGGCAAATCACGACCCAACGGGGCCTTGACCCTCGCGAATTCGCGATGCTCTCCTATGGCGGCGGTGGCGGCCTTTTCGCTGCCGGCGTCAGCGAAGAACTCGGAATCACCACAGTTATCGTGCCCCAAGCCGCCGCTGGCTTCTCCGCCTGGGGCATGCTGAATGCTGATTATCGCGACGACGCCTCGATGACCGCCCGCACGGAACTGGCACCATCTCACGTCCCGGCCATCCGCGATGAGCTTGAACAACTGCGGTCACAAACAGCCGCAACCTTGAGAGCATATGGATTCGCGGATGACGTCCTTCGACCCGGCTACTCGCTCGAGGTGCGGTATCTCGGTCAAGAGCACACAATCGACACTCCCGTCCGAGCCGAGTGGTTGCCACTTGACGACTATGCCTTGGTTGAAAAGATCAAGCAAAATTTCGTCTCGCGACACCGCCAGCGTTTTGGTCACGGCGACGAATCCGCATCAATGGAAGTCGTCGTCCTTCGGTGCCGCAACGTGGCCCCGGTCTTGCGTCCGATGGTGGCCGCGACCTATAGAAAAAGCCTCCTTGTGACCAGGGGAAATCGGCGGGTCTGGTTCCCGGCAACTGGATGGGATGACGTCGTCCCTGTCTATAATCGTGACGATTTCGGCCCTCAGGATGTAGTCATCGGTCCTGCCATCGTTGACGAATGGACAACCACTGTCATCGTTCCTCCCGCGTGGACGGCGCGAATCGACGCCCTTGGCAACATCATCCTCGAGTTCCGAAAGAGCAACTAACATGCCCAAAACCATCGACATCGTCAAAGCAGAAATCACTCGTAATGCCCTGGGATCCGCCGCTGAAGAGATGCACGATACCCTCGTGCGGAGCGCCTATAACCCTCTCATCTTTGACGTCAAGGACTTCGGCGTCGCTATCACGTCCGCTGAGGGCCAACTCTGGGCCGAAGCGCCGGGCCTACCGGTCTTCCTAGGAACGCTGCCCGCAACGGTTCGCAGCCTCAAGGAAAAATGGGGTGAGGAGCTCGGGTCTGCTGCACGTTTAGGTGACAGGTTGTAGTCACGCAGCCGGGACGGCTGGCGTGTTCATGATTGTCTCGTATTCGACCGGGGTCAACCGGCCCAGGGACGCCTGTCGGCGGCGTCGGTGGTAGGTCCGCTCGATCCAGTTCACGATCGCGATGCGGAGTTGCTCGCGGGTGGTCCAGGAGTGTCGGTTGAGGACGTTTTTCTGCAGCAGACTGAAGAAGGATTCCATCGCGGCATTGTCGCCGCAGGACGCCACCCTCCCCATCGATCCGACCAGGCCGTGGCCGGTCAAAGCGCGGACGAACTTCTTGCTCCGAAATTGAGATCCTCGGTCGCTGTGTACGACACAGCCGGCCACGTTTCCCCGCATCGCGACCGCGTTGTTTAGGGCGTTCACGGCCAGGCGGGACTTCATCCGTGAGTCGATGGAGTAGCCGACGATCTTGTTCGCGAACACGTCTTTGATGGCGCAGAGATAGAGCTTGCCCTCGGCGGTTTTGTGTTCCGTGATGTCGGTCAACCAGAGCTGGTTGGGCCTGTCGGCGGTGAACTCGTGCCGGACGCGGCCGTTCTCATCGGTGACGGTGCAGTGATCGTCGTGGACCGCGGGACCTGGCCGTTTGCCGTTCCTGGCCCGCTTTTTCCCGAAGGCACTCCACCAGGAGTTGTCTCGGCAGATCCTCCACGCCGTCCGGTCCGACATCGCTTGCCCGTGGCTTCGGGCTTCGTCGGCGAGGAGACGGTGACCGAATTCGGGGTCGTCACGGTGCGCGTCGAACAACGCGTCCGCACGATACGCCCCGGCCACGTCCCTTGCCGTCACCGGGTCAGCCAGCCACCGGTAGTAGGGCTGGCGAGAGAGCTTTAAGACCCGACACGTCACCGTCACAGGGATCCCTGCTCCGGTGAGCTCCGTCACGAGCGGGTAGAACCTTTTCCCGGCAGGTTCGCCTGCGACAGATACGCTGCCGCCCGCCGCAGCACCTCGTTCTCCTGCTCGAGGAGACGGATCCGTTTCCGCGCCTCCCGCAAATCTGCCTGCTCAGAGCGCGACTGACCAGGCTTCACCCCCTCGTTAACGTCACCTCGACGCAGCCAGGTTTGCAAGGTCATCGGGTGGACTCCGAAGTCTTTCGCGATCTGCTCGATCGTCACTCCGGGCTCGCGGTTCTTCGCAACGCGCACGACGTCGTCACGGAACTCAACAGGATAGGGCTTAGGCACGGGAACATCCTTCCAGGCCCACCCCATGGGCAAGCCAGATCAGATGTCACCTAACCGTGCAGCAGACCCCTCCGCGACGGAGACATCCTAATTTGCAACGACCCATACCTGACGGGTACCCACCTTTCCGATGTCGCCATCTCGTTACCCGTGTTCTACGAAGATGAAATCGTTGCCTACACCACGACAATGGCGCACTGGGCGGACATTGGCAGTGCAAGCCCTGGCGGCTGGTCGACCGCATCTACCGAGGTTTACCAAGAGGGCATGAGGTTTGCCAACCAGCGGATCTTCCTGGCTGGTGATCCCAACCGTGACCTGCTCGACTTCATCGCGATGAACGTTCGGGTGCCCGAGACCGTTCTCGGAGACCTCTACGCCCAGGTGGCAACCTGCCGCACGGGCGCCGACAGAGTCAGAGCCCTCTGCAAGCGCTATGGAACCGAGGTCGTCACCGACCTGATGGATTACGTCATCACGAACACCGAAGCCGCATTGCGTGAAGAAATTAGCAAGCTGCCCGATGGAACATATTCCTCCCGAGTCGAGATGGACTTCGACGGCGTCGACCGGGATTACACACCGGTGATCGACACCCAAGTCACCATTGCCGGAAACCGAATCACTGTTTCCTTTGACGGCACCACCCGTCAGGCCACCGGTCCTATCAACATTGGCCGGCCCGCAGTGCTCAGCTCAGTCGCCACTGCACTCAAGGGCATCCTCGATCCCCTCGGCCGGACTAATGACGCCCACATGAACATCGGCGAAATCACCTGGCCCGACCATCCCACAATGATCTCCCCCGTCGAGCCCGCGCCCTGTGACTCATACGGCTACGCCAACGTGATCATCACCGAATCCGTCGCCTACGCACTCGGCGAGCTGACCGCAGACCGCGGACGAGCCGGCAGTTACCAAATGTGGGCTGAATACATTCTCTGCACGAACGCACCCGCCGAAGACCGTTTCGTCATGGCGGAGCCCGTTCAGGGCGGCCACGGCGGCTTCCCTGGCCACGACGGCGGCACGCTGGTCTACATGGGTGACGGAGATACCTGGAACACCCCAGTCGAGGTGATGGAGTCGAGATATCCGATCATCGTGGAGCAATTCGCTCTCAACCCCGGCTCGGCGGGCGCCGGCGAATTCCGAGGCGGTATGGGCGTCCGACGAGACTTCCGCATTCTTCAGGCCAACAGCATGATCAAGACGGCTCTCGAGAACACAAAGGACATCCTCTCCCGAGGCGTTGCCGGTGGTGGCAACGGGATCGCTAATCATGGCGAACTTCTCTTTCCCGACGGCACCTCAGAAATCCACAACGAGCGCGTGGGAGATTACCCTGTACCGGTTGGAGCCATCATGGCGGTGCGTACGGGTGGTGGCGGTGGATACGGCAAGCCCTTTGACCGCGAACCAGCTCGCGTGCTCGCCGATGTAAGAGACGAACTATTAACGGCCGACCAAGCTGAAAGCGTTTACGGAGTCGTCCTGACTGCCGGCGCGCTGGTGGATGAATGGCACGAAGACCAGCCGGCCACGGCCCTACGTCGGGCCGCCACCGCATCATGACGACCCTGCTCCTCTGGTCCGGTCAGGGGCAATGTGCGCGTCCCCGGTTATCACTCCCCGCTTCGCCGTGTTCAGACGCCAGTGTTGCTTAGGAAACAGCGTCCCGGGGCTGATACGGAGAATGCCTCAGACCGCCTTATCTCCACGGCTGCCTGGCTCAGGGTTGCACTGCCTAGGGTGGCGGGCCGTCGGTTTCCGTCGCTGACGAAGCCTGCCACCCTCCGCCACCAGGGAATCCTCGACGATGGCGAATTTGAAATTCTGAAAGCCCAACTACTCGCCGGCGGCTACAACTGAGTTGACGAGTCAGACATCGCGGAGGGCTGCTTCCACGTCGCCGACTTGCTTCGCCATCTGCCGGATCCAGGGATCCGGGGCTTCCCCTAGTCGAGGACGGGGTCTTGGTAGTAAAGGTACAGAATTGAACGCTAGGCCGATCTACGGAATCCTGGGACTAGACCAATGCCGTTTAGTGGCAACCAAGAAAATACTCCTGAACAGCAATTTCCTGCTGCTTTCAAACTCGCTACCTGACCGTGACCACCACCTCCGGCTCATCGAAACAGACCGGCGCCATCCAGCCGCGATCCGTGCCGCATAGGCCAGAAAATCCTGTAAAGAGCTACGGGCCAGAGACTCCTGAAGGCTTAGCGTTCAATCGTGGTCCGTTACTACCAAGACCCCGCCTCACCGCCACGGCATCCGGATCGACCACCTCATCCCAGACCCTGACCTACAACGCGGCGAACCAGATCACCACCACCGGGTACGTCTATGACGGGGCCGGGAATCTCACGACCACCCCGACCGCGACGTACACCTACAACGCGGCCGAGCAGATGACCACCTCGAAGAACACGGCGACCGGAGTCGTCACGTCGTATACCTACGCTGGTGCCGCGCAGAACGAAGTTCTCTCCGAAACGACCCCCAACCAGCACACGTTCAACATCAGCTACGGACAGAACGACGCCCAAGGGCAACCCGAGATCGTTGGCTATCAGGTCGTGACGACACAGACCGCGTCCGGCTACGTCTACAGCGACCCGATCACAGGCCAACCTTTGATGCTCACGACCTCATCCGACATCGCCTGCCTGTATGTCGACGACGGCCTCGAAAACCCCGTGGGGCTCCTCACGGACTTTTCCACCAATGCCTTCTCCTTCTCCTACGACCCATACGGCACTCAGGTCCTCACGGCCGGTGGAACGGGAAACGGGGCCGGACAAAACCCCTACGCGTTCCATGGTGGGATCCAGGACCGCGCATCCGGCCTCGTCAAGTTCGGACTCCGTTGGTACAACCCGGTGACCGGAACCTGGACCCAGCAGGACACCCTTGATGCCCCGCTGAACCCCGCGAACGCAAACCGGTACTCCTACGCCGGAGATGACCCGATCAATAGCACCGACCCGGACGGCTCAATCGCAGTCGCGCTCATCAAACGAATCATCAGCGCCGTTGCTGCGGGAGAATCCGTCTACGAAGTGCTCACCAGCGAAAACCTGTTGGGCTATATCACAGGAACTGCCTTCGAAATCGCCTGCGATGCCTTCTTCGATGGAATCACCGACGGGATAGCGGCAATCGTCGCAACGGGCGCTTGTGCGGTCGCCGGCAACCTTGTCTCCGATGCTGTCGACAAAGCCATAGATGGCTAGGGCGTGAATCTACTGATGTCAATTCGAGGGCGTCGGTGCAGCCCTACTGTAACCGGAGGCGAAGAAAAGACGACAGGTCAGCCCCCTCATCCGCTAACTTCCCCACCGTGGTGAATCGCAAATGGAACACCTTCGCCATAGCGGGGTTCGTCCTGTCGTTCTTCTTGTCGGTCGCCGGAGTCGTCCTCTCCGGCATCGCTCTTTCACAAATACGCAAGACCGGAGAACGCGGCCGGGCGCTGGCCGTCGCGGGATTGGGGATTGGGCTAGTCGCGTTCGTACTCACCGGCGTCTTCATCGCATCGGGAAAACACGGTTAGGCGGTCTGCTATCGAGCACCAGAGACGATAATCAGCTTAGACAGGCTTCTCAGAGGGGAAGCCGTGCAGGAGCCACCGAGGAGCAAAGATGGCAACCATTCAGCCGCAAGCCCGGCACCCCAAGATGGAAATCGGCGGAGGCATTTTTTTCATCATCTTCGGCCCCATCCTCGCGCTCCTCGTTGGAAACGGCCCCCGACACGGAAACAACTTCTTTCTCAACCAAGTCCCCTTGTGGATCCTTGTGGTGTTCCTAGTAGCGTGTCGCTTCTAACTGTTTGGGTATTGAAGGGGTTGGCTGTTTCCGATTAATACTTGATCGGGAGGAGTCGTTGCCATGCCGAGACCGAAGGGTCATGTCGTCGTGTTGATGGCCGCTGATCGTGTGAAGCTGACGAGGGTGGTGTCGCGGGGAACGCATCCGGCACGGATGATCGCCCGGGCACGGATTCTGCTGGCTTTGGACGAGGCACCCGGCCCGGTGCCGGATCGTCGGGTGGTGGCCGAGCGGGCAGGGGTCAGTGAGGGCACGGTGTATCTGGTCGCGAAGCGGTTCACGGAGTCCGCCGGCCGTATCGAGGAGGTGATCGGCCGCCGCAAACGCGCAAGCCCGCCGGTGCCCGCGAAGGTGACTGGGGATGTTGAGGCGCGGGTGATCGCGCTGGCGTGCACGAAGCCCCCGGCAGGTTTCGACCGGTGGTCGCTGCGGCTGCTGGAGAAACACGTGCTGCTCACCGAGGGCCTGCCGCCGCTGGATCATTCCACGATCGGCCGGACCCTCAAAAAAGGGGGCTTCGTCCTCATCTGAAGAAGTGCTGGACGATCCCCCCGCACGCCAACGGCGAGTTCGTGGCCCGGATGGAGGACGTGCTAGAGGTCTACCATCGCCCGTTCGATCCGGCGGTACCGGTGGTGTGTATGGATGAGAAGCCCTACCAGCTGCTCGCCCACGCCCGCGACCCGATCCCCGCCGCGCCGGGCCGCGACCTGCGAGAGGACTCGGAGTATGTCCGTCACGGCACCTGCTCGATCTTCGTCTGGGTTGAACCACTCGCCGGGCGCCGCCGTGTCGACGCGAGGCCGAGGCGGACCCGAGTGGACTGGGCCGCTGAGATCGACCAGCTCCTGAGCGTCGACTATCCGCACGCCGAACGGGTCGTACTGGTCATGGACAACCTCAACACCCATACCCTCGGGTCGCTCTACGAGGCATTCGAACCCGGCAAGGCCCGCGCGCTCGCCCGCCGCCTGGAGATCCACTACACGCCCAAACACGGCTCCTGGCTCAATATCGCCGAGATCGAGCTCTCCGCGCTGACACGGCAATGCCTCACCCGGCGCATCGACGACCTCGACCTGCTCAACACCGAACTCGCCGCCTGGCAGAACGCCACCAACGCCGACCAGCGACAAGTCGACTGGCAATTCACCACAACCGACGCCCGCACCAAACTTCGACGACTATACCCACAACATTAGACACGACGCTCTACTAGTCCTGGTCGGATTGGGCCTCCTTATCCACGGCATCTTCGGCATTCGCAAAACCAGACGGCAATAGGCCGGTACGAGCACCGAAGGAGCTTCATGCTCCCTCGTTGCCGTTCGCGGGAGGACCGGCGAGGGCGTCGACGGCGTCTGGGGCGGTGGTGACGCAATAGGTGGCTGTTGCGAGGTCGTGGAGCCGAGGTCGTATTGGTCGACTCCGTCGACGCGAGCTGGGCACCGTTTCGCAGCGCCTGTGGCCGAGCGACCTTCATCTTCGCCGCTATGGGCGGTGGGCGCTCTTAGCAATCGTTGCCTCAGCTGGTCTCGCACTTGCCGCCGAGGCGGGGTCTTGGTAGTAACGGACCAGGATTGAACGCTAAGCCTCCAGGAGTCTCTGGTCCGTAGCTCTTTACTGGATTTTCTGGCCTAAGCGGCACGGGTCGCGGCTGAATGGCGCCGGTCTGTTTCGCTGAGCCGGAGGTGGTGGTCAGGGTCAGGTAGCGAGTTTGAAAGCAGCAGGAAATTGCTGTTCAGGAGTATTTTCTTGGTTGCCACTAAATGGTATCGGTCCTGTCCCAGGGCTCCGTTAATCGGCCTAGCGTTCAATTCTGTACCGTTACTACCAAGACCCCGATCAAGTCTCCGGACACCCCGGGGCGATTCATTGCATGGCTGGATGCACAAAGCTGACATCGAGGACGGCAACCGGCCCGGTGTCACCGCAGCCGATCAGGCGGAGCTGCGGGAGGTGCGGAAGCGGATCCGGTTGCTCGAGCAGGAGAACGAGGTGTTGCGGCGGGCGGCAGCGTATTTGTCGCAGGCGAATCTGCCGGGAAAATAGTCTTCACGCTCGTCCGTGAGATGGCCGCGGCCGGCGCCCCTTTGAGGGTGCCGGTCGCAGTGGCGTGCAGGGTCCTGGGCCGATCAACCCAGGGGTATTACAAATGGTTGCGGGACCCCGTGTCCCGAAGGGACTGGGACGATGCGCATCTGATCGATGTGTTGCGGGAGATCCATGCCGACGATCCGACGTTGGGGTATCGGTTCCTCAGCGATGAGCTCGCCGACCAGGGCTCGACTGCCTCCGAGAACCGGGTGTGGCGCCTGGCAGCCATTGGTGGGCCGCAGGCGTCCCACCACCGAAGGCAATAAACCCGGCCCTGCCGTTCACGACGACCTCCTCGGAGTCGTCCACGACAACGGGCGAGTCACTCACGACTTCAGCACTGTCGCGACGGGACCGGATCAGGTGTGGTTAACGGACATTCCCCCACCGGGAGCCTCCGGCGGGGGGACCCCCACCAAGCATTGGACCGGTGACGGGAAGCTGTATTTGTGTGCGGTCAAGGACTGCTGGTCGAACAAGATCGTCGGCTACTCCATCGACACCCGCATGAAATCAGAACTCGCCGCCGCAGCTCTCCGGAACGCGATCACCCTCCGCGCCCCGTCCGGAACGATTGTCCATTCCGACAGGGGCAGCCTATTCCGTTCGAAGAAAGTCGTCCGGCTCCTGAAGAACAACGACCTGCGTGGCTCGATGGGCCGGGTCGCGTCCTCGATCGACAACGCCGCGATGGAGTCCTTCTTTTCCCTGCTCCAGAAGAACGTTCTGAACACCCGCCGGTGGAACACCCGCGAGGAACTGCGCCTCGCGATGGTCGTCTGGATTGAGAAGAAGTACAACCGCCGCCGCCGGCAAAGAGCTCTCGGGAAGCTCACCCCGGTCGAGTTTGAGACAATCTACTCAGCCGCACACGCGGCCTAGAAACCACCCACCCCCAGTGTCAACCAAATTCTGGGCAGACCCGACAGAACTTCGCCAAGCAGGCCAGCGGGGTCGACAATATAGGGAGCGGTCATCGTGTTGATGCCTTTTGAGTGGGATGTGAGAGGTGTTGATGCCTTTTGAGTGGGATGTGAGAGTTTCCTCGAAAAATCACACGGTGGCCGTCTTCACGTCAGCAACGACGCTCACGACCACCGATCAGCTACACAGAGATGATGGATGGGTGTCCGGGAGCGTGTGACTCGCTTTTTACACTGACGCCCTTACGGGTTGTCTTTAGGTGGATTTGTCCACGTTTCCGGGCCGCTTTCGCGGTGCCGGGCAGGACATGACTTGATAGGAGCCTGACCGGGAAGTCGTCTCACCTTTGTGCTGTCTGCCCCGCCCAGCCCGCGATGACTATTCACTCATCAACGGAAGGGAATTCGTCCATGACGAGCATGACAGCACCACCCGACACAGCCAACCCCTCGAAGTCGCCAGTGGCGTTCTTCGGCGGGATCGATACCCACAAGAGCACCCATCACGTCGCGATCGTCGACGCGACAGGACGTCCCATCACGGACCGGCAGTTCGACACGACACCGACGGCATACGCGGAGATCGTCGCGTTCTTCAAAGGACACGGGACCGTCGAACGTGTCGGCGTCGAAGGAACCGGCTCGTATGGTGCCGGAATCGCGCGCGCGCTCGACGCGGCCGGAATCATCGTCAGAGAGATCGCCCGCCCCAACAGGCAACATCGCCGCCTCAAAGGCAAGTCCGACCCGATCGACGCCCACCAAGCCGCCCTGGGAGTCATCGCCGACACACACACGTCGACACCGAAATCCGGCGACGGAACGATCGAGTCCATCCGGATCCTCATGGCCGAACGACACTCCGCCGTCAAGGCCAGGTCCCAAACCATGAACCAAATCCACAGCCTCCTCATCACCGCACCCGACCGGGTCAGGCAGGACTACCGCGCATTGGACAAGACGCGGCTCGTGACTATCCTCACTCGAACACGCCCCGCCCCCGGGGACGATCCCGACGCGATCACTCGCCAGACGCTCAAGCGGCTCGCGGCCCGTCACACGGCCCTCCACGACGAGCTGGCCATCATCGACATCCACCTCGATGCCCTCATCCGGGTCGTGAACCCTGCCCTTCTCGCCCTCAGCGGTGTCGGCGTCGTCGTCGCGGCGACCCTGCTGACCGCCGCCGGAGACAACCCCGAAAGACTCACATCCAAAGCTGCGTTCGCGTCTCTCTGCGGTGCCGCACCGATCCCCGCGTCGTCGGGGCAACGGATCCGCCACCGTCTCTCCCGGGGAGGGAACCGGCAAGCGAACAGCGCCCTGCACCGCATCGTGCTCCTCAGAATGCGACACCGTGAACCCCGAACAGCCGAGTACTTCGATCGCCGCCGAGCCGAGGGCCTCTCCGACCGCGACATCATCCGCTGCCTGAAACGACACATCGCGAACGAGGTCTTCCACACCCTCACCCACCCGAGCCCGGACGCACCAGCCGGCGTCGCGCTCCGCGCCCGCCGCCAAGCCCTCGGCATCCCGATCACGGTCCTCGCCGCGACCCTCGGCGTCCCCTACCAAAAGCTCCGCCGCCTCGAAATCGGGACCCGGGGCGACACCACCCTCGAACACCAAGCCCACGCCGCCCTCGACCAAATCACCCCACCCGCCACGCCTTGACAGCAATAGGAGCATCCACTATGCGGGACTCGACCATGAATGGGCTCCTTGGCGGTACCATGGATAGTTATTCGGGTACCACCGCTCAACCCTTAAGGAGCGAAATGGCCACCACCGGCACGACACCGTTCGCTCGGCCACGGCCAGTGATAATCCTCTTAGCCCTGGCCGTTATTCTCCTTGGCATTGTTGCGCTGCTCATTTTCACGCCACGTGCGGCGGGGCTCACAGTTGACCCGCTCAAGCCCGACCTGAGCGTTTCGAGCAGCCAAGCCAATAAGGAACATCAACTTTCCGCGCAGGCAGCCCGTGGGCTCACCTCTATGCCTTGGAAGTTTGTCCAATTATCGCCTGACAAGGGCACGTTGACTGTTCAGTTCGTCGCGGGCGACAGTAGTTGTGTTTTTCCGGCCGGCTACCACATCGTCGACACAAGCAAGGGCCTCGAACTTTTCATGCTCAGTACGACGAAGCATGAGTCGTCCTGCGGGAGTTCGTTGGTCACAGCGGTCGGGGAAATCAAGCTCAACCCTTCTCTAGGAGACAAGTCACTTCTCCACGCTCCGGTCGCAGAAGGCTGGAGCCACGGTCACTTCTTCTGAGATGGAAACGACCGAATCTCACCATTAAGGGATTCTAAGAGTTACCCTAATGCCGAGGGCCAAGCGGGCTCGGAGGTGGGGACTTAAATGATTCTTCGGCACTCAAGCACTCATTGCTCGCGACGCAGCTGGATCGCGGGCGGTTCAGCTCTGGCTCTAATTGCGGCTGCTTCGACGATCTCTGGCCACGCGTCCTCAGCGTCAGCAGGCCCCATTGACTTCCTCGCCGGCGGCATGGCGAATTCGGCAGTTGGGGCTCTAGCTGATGGGATAATTCCGGCGTTCATGCAGCAGGCAAACTACGCCGGTTCTCAGGTCACGTCAGATGGCCTCGAGATC
Source organism: Frondihabitans sp. PAMC 28766 (assembly GCF_001577365.1). Lineage (NCBI taxonomy): Bacteria > Bacillati > Actinomycetota > Actinomycetes > Micrococcales > Microbacteriaceae > Frondihabitans > Frondihabitans sp. PAMC 28766. Next base: position 55,385 of record NZ_CP014515.1, on the reverse strand, counting down.
GAAATCGCTGGAGCCCCCACACTCGTGGAAACCTCGATGGTCAGCGCGGATCTCGCCAACGAAATCAACTTGATCGGCGATTATTCAGTGAACTCCATACCGATCGCCTTCCGCCAGGTACAGCATGCTCAGTCCGAGCTGAAATCGCTCACCGACGCGATCACGTCGGACAAGGCCTATTGGTCAAGTCAGGGAGTCGGCTTGTCGTCGTGGGGCCCCGATGTCCAATCAAATACCGTGAAAGTTTGGCTTACGAACTACTCTGACGCGGCCGCGGCGGAAATTCAGACTCGCTACGGTTCTGCTGTATCCGTTTCGTCCACGTCTCAGAGTGCCTTTCCTTCTACGTCTCGATACGAGGACAGCGATCCCTGGAACGGCGGCGATTCCATCAAGAAGTTTGTCACGAGCGGTGGGATTACGACCACGACTACTTGCACCAGCTGGTTCCCGGGCTGGTTTTCGCCCGAACCGACTGCGAGTAGCGGAGACTACGTGGTGCCGACCGCAGGCCATTGTGGCTCGGGAGAATGGACGCAGAACGGCACTGACTTGGGTCCGATCACACACAAGGTTTTTAGTGGATCTACCGACGCGGAAATTATTTCCCTTCAAGGCTCGGACTCGGACGAGAACTCTTTCTGGGCTGATCCAGTAAGCCCTTATAACCCGAGCAAGGCGACTGACTTGATCGTCTACAGGGTCGCGACGGTCGACACTGTGGGATTGCGAGTCTGCAACAGCGGACAGACAGATGAAAACGTCTGCAACGTTCTCATCCAGTCAACGGGCCAGACGGCCAGCTACGACGGACAGAGCATTGGTGGACTAGTCAAGGCGAGCCAAATCAACGGTACTCCGGCATTCACTCCAGGCGACAGCGGCGGCCCCGTGTGGGCCCCCGCTTCGGTTCCGGCGAGTTACAACCAGTATGTTTATGCAACCGCCCAGGGAATGATTGTCGCGAATACGGGTTCACCTTATTCGGAGGGTTGGTATGAGCCAGCTCTAACCGTCTGTCACTACTTTAAATTCCACATGTTCAATCCAGGTTTGACCCCCGATCCAAACTGCTAAAGCCACTTTTACGATGAGATTGTGACTCGACCAGGGAGACTGGCTCGAATCTTGGACGGCGCTTTAAAGGAACGCGTGACTGGGTCTGCTGCACGGTTAGGTGACATCTGATCTGGCTTGCCCGTGAGGGTGGGCCTGGAAGGATGTTCTCGTGCCTAAGCCCTACCCTGCGGAGTTCCGTGACGACGTCGTGCGCGTTGCGAAGAACCGCGAGCCCGGAGTGACGATCGAGCAGATCGCGAAAGACTTCGGAGTCCACCCGATGACCTTGCAAACCTGGCTGCAGCGCGCCGCGATCGACGAGGGAGCGAAACCTGGTCAGTCCCGCTCCGAACAGGCGGAGCTTCGTGAGGCGCGGAAACGGATCCGGCTGCTCGAGCAGGAGAACGAGGTGTTACGGCGGGCAGCAGCGTATCTGTCGCAGGCGAACCTGCCGGGAAAAGGTTCTACCCGCTCGTGACGGAGCTCACCGCCTCAGGGATCCCTGTGACGGTGACGTGTCGGGTTTTGAAGCTCTCTCGCCAGCCCTACTACCGGTGGCTGGCTGACCCCGTGACGGCAAGGGACGTGGCCGGGGCATACCGTGCGGACGCGTTGTTCGACGCCCACCGTGACGACCCCGAATTCGGTCACCGCCTCCTCGCCGACGAAGCCCGTGCCGCCGGCATGGCGATGTCCGACCGGACGGCGTGGAGAATCTGCCGAGACAACTCCTGGTGGAGTGCCTTCGGGAAAAAGCGGGCCAGGAACGGCAAACGGCCCGGCCCCGCGGTCCACGACGATCACTGCACCGTCACCGATGAGAAGGGCCGCATCCGGCACGAGTTCACCGCCGACAGGCAGGGCCAGCTCTGTTTGACCGACATCACGGAACACAAAACCGCCGAGGGCAAGCTTTATCTCTGCGCCATCAAAGACGTCTTCGCGAACAAGATCGTCGGCTACTCCATCGACTCGAGGATGAAGTCCCGCCTGGCCGTGAACGCCCTGAACAACGCCATCGCCATGCGCGGAAACGTCGCCGGTTGCATCGTCCATTCCGACCGAGGATCTCAATTTCGGAGCAAGAAGTTCGTCCGCGCCCTGACCGGCCACGGCCTGGTCGGATCGATGGGGCGGGTGGCGTCCTGCGGCGACAACGCCGCGATGGAATCCTTCTTCAGCCTGCTGCAGAAAAACGTCCTCAACCGACACTCCTGGACCACCCGCGAGCAACTCCGCATCGCGATCGTGAACTGGATCGAGCGGACCTACCACCGACGCCGCCGACAGGCGTCCCTGGGCCGGTTGACCCCGGTCGAATACGAGACAATCATGAACACGCCAGCCGTCCCGGCTGCGTGACTACAACCTGTCACCTAAACGTGCAGCAGACCCTTGCGCCGTAGGTGCTCACGCATTCGACCGCGGCCAGGAACTCCCCGCGGATGCGCCGCTCTATCCAGGTCAGCGCCCGTTTCTGACCGGCCGACGTATTCGGGAATGTCTCGGTTGCGACGAGGGCACCGGTGGCACTTTCGACAATGGCGTAGGTATGCGTCCGGGCGTGCGTATCGACCCCGACGACGTGTTCATAGCGGACGGTGAGAGTGCTCAACCCAGTTCCTTCCTGGTGGCGGCGGCGTGCCAGAGGAGGTGTCGCAGGGCCGACCTCTAGTGAGCCACGCCACCTCCAAGAGGGGCGGACAACCTTCTATTAGGCCACTGAAACAGCCAGTACCAGCACCGGCCTTCGGCAGTGGACAGGTCGGACCAAAGCCACCGCATTAGCGGGACAGGTATTCCACGGGTCACACCGCCGCAGGTCGATGCCAGCCTGGCAGCCGAGCCGCTGGCCGGCCGAAAACCATTAGAGGTATTCCACGGTCCGTGGTCACCGTCGCTCCCGCTCCCACTTGGTCCCCATGCCGGAAGGCAAAGAAAAACGGTTGATCGGGAGGGGTCTAACAGTCATGAGCACCGTCACCGTCTGTAGCAAGAGCAGTTGCGTCCAGTGCACCGCGACGTACCGAGCACTCGACTACAAGGGCGTCACGTACCAGGTCGTCAACCTCGAAGAAGTGCCCGGAGAGACCGTCGAGCAGTTCAAAGCGCGCGGGCTCATGCAAGCCCCCATCGTCGTCACCGACACCGACGAGTGGGCCGGATTCCGGCCCGACAAAATCGCCACCATCGCCGCCTGAACGAACCCCCAAAGAGAACGAGAAACACTATGTCAACACCACGCACTATCACCGGGAACCTCGCCGCCGACCCCGAGGTCATCAAGGCAGGCAGCATCAACATCACCAAGTTCCGCGTCATCGAGAACACGGGGGAGTACCGCAGCGGGAAGTACATCGAGCACGACACCCCCACGACCCACTTCGTGGAAGCCAAGTTCGAGCTGGGCGAGAACACCGCGGCGACCCTCCACAAGGGAGACCCGGTGATCGTCATTGGACGCGAGCACACCAAGGGGTCTTGGTAGTAACGGACCAGGATTGAACGCTAAGCCTCCAGGAGTCTCTGGTCCGTAGCTCTTTACTGGATTTTCTGGCCTAAGCGGCACGGGTCGCGGCTGAATGGCGCCGGTCTGTTTCGCTGAGCCGGAGGTGGTGGTCAGGGTCAGGTAGCGAGTTTGAAAGCAGCAGGAAATTGCTGTTCAGGAGTATTTTCTTGGTTGCCACTAAATGGTATCGGTCCTGTCCCAGGGCTCCGTTAATCGGCCTAGCGTTCAATTCTGTACCGTTACTACCAAGACCCCAGGGTGCCACGAGGGCGGCGTCTGGGGGCCATGCCGCAACTTAACTCTGGCCCAATGGTTAAGGCGAGTAGCCAGGGCGGCGTGTCGGCTACTTAGCCGATCGAACCAAGTCCAGCGCCAGCGGCCTAGTTGAACTGCTGCTGTGCGCGCCGCTGGCGGCCCACACGGGCGAAAAATGCCGTGGCGAGTCCGAGGGCTACGAAGATGGCTGCCACGCCACTGACCACCTGCCCGACGTAGTACGTGTCCGGTGCGAAGAGGGTCACAAGGCCCAGGGCGAAGCGGGCGATAGCCAGGATGAACCCGACGAACAGAAAGATCGACGTCGCTCCGGTGCTGCGCTGAGTCGAGGACAGGCCTTTGCGGACGTGGGGGAGAAGAAGACCCGCGATGTAGGCGGGGTAGGCCGTGGCGAGCGTGGAGTACACGCGAACGAGAGGGCTCGAGAGATTGTTGGCGAGGTCGACGGCTCGGCCGGCATCGTGGACCACGGCGAAGATGACGACCTCGACGACGAAGACCGCCAGGAACACGACGGTGCCTACGCGTCCAGAGATACGCCGTTGGGTGTCGGGGGCATCCCACGCCCGAGCAACCTGCGTTCCTGCCAGGAGCAGGCCCGTGAAGAGGATGAGCTTCGCGACGAGGTCGACAATGTTCGGGACCGGAGAGAGCCGATCGAGGTTGCGGTACACGTTCGGGGTGATCAGCCCGAAGGCGATGACGATGGCAGCAGCGGACAGGCTGATGAGGACGTTGCGACCGCGGACGGCGGAGGGGACGCGGGTGAGTGCCAGTGCCGCGAGGATCACGACGATGAGGTATCCGATAAGCATGTCAACCCAGCGTTTCTTCGATTCGGTGTGCCTCGGCGCTATCTGCTGCGAGGCGTCGGGCGCCGCGCTGCGCGCTTGCCAGTCGAGCCTGCACGAGGTCATTGAGAGCCACTGGTGAGAGGTGGGTTAGCGCGTGGTCTCGCGCACCTTCAGGCCAGCCGGCCTCTGCCAGCGTAATCACCCCACCTACGGCAAGCCCACTCGTCAAAGACGTGTTGGCGATCCGTGCAGCCTCAACGAGGTGACGGGGCCTCATCTTGTTGGCTGTGATCTGAGCTGAGAGGTTCGGCGGTGCGATGCCGATTCGCTCCGCTAGCTCTCGCCGGATATGACCCGGATCTACAGCATCCAGCCACGCACGCAGGCCATCGGGCTGGGGCGGGTCTTCCCAGACGCGAACTGGCGCGATCGCTTCGGCGTAGGTGGGATTTCTGCGACTCAGAAGCTCGATTGTGGCGTCGGCAAGCGTGATTTGGGATAGGACCTCGATGGGGAGCGGCGGCTTCATCTGCCGTCCCAGCTCCGCATACTCGTCGAAGGTCGACAGCGCCGTAACGGGCTCGACGCCGACCGCTCGGGCGGCGGCGACGACAACCGGCTCGCGGACGCGCCCACGGAGGAGCTGCGCCTGCACAGTCGTGCGGTTCAGTCCGATCGCTCGGGCCAGGGGGAAAGCACCAGTCGGCAAATCGACAGTGCTCAGCCAGTGCTTAAACGCTGTTGCCGCGACCGACAAGGGCGTTCCTTCCACTGGGTTTTTCGGGTCGTTTCTGTTGTCCGCGTTTCAGGGGACAGGGTACACAGAATTCATAAATTGTCGTAGGTAGTGCTTATTCTTGGCACCCATAGAGGGGGTCAAGAGAGATGTTGGAAAAGGGTGTCACGGACGGCGTGGATGGCAGTGACGTCAGCTGCCCAGTAGATGACGGGGCCGCTGCCGCGCGGGTGGGTTGCTCGGCGTTCGTGAATCAAGCCCGCCTCAACCAGGGCGGCCAGGTGGTAGCCGGCCGCGCTTCGAGACAGCGTGAGGGCATCCATGACGTCTTTCGCGGTGACCTCGGCCGAGTTCATCACGAGGCGAAGCGTCTGCAAGCGGGCCGGCGTCGCGGCGATAGCGGCGCAGGCCTCGTCGAGACTCACGCCGGAATCGGCAGACCGGTCGGGCATGTCCTCACTTTACGGGGACCTCTCTCCGCTCCAGCTGCTTGCTAATTCCTAGTAAATAGCAAGACTTAGTAAATAGCTCGATCAACCAGCTCGAAGAGCATGAAGGGATATCCCATGAGCGAGACAAACGAGGGGAACGACGCCGTCTTTGGTGGTGCCGCGCGCGCCGGCGACTACATCGAGGAAGACACGACGTCCGTTGCGCCTCAGCTAGGGCGTCGGGCGAAGACCGACGCCCCGACTGAGGGTCTTCCGAAACTGCCACCAATGCCGAAGAGCCCGGCCCGCCCCCTGGGCGCGCCGGCACGTCCTGAGCCCGTGCTAGCGGCGGTGCCCCCGGCTCCGAAGACGCCCGCAGAAGCTCCGGTGGAGCGTTCGCGCGACGAGAGCCTCTCCGTGCTCTTCGGGGGAGCGGCGTCCGGCCTCACGTCGACGTCGGCGGCACCCACGAAGTCGACTAAGGGCCTGCGAGGACTCCTGCGTCTCGCTCCAAGCCCGGCTGAGCTGGCTGAGCATGAGCACAAGGCTCGCTGCCTGGCCAACGAGACGATCATTCGTCAGGCCACGTGGACGCGTCACGTCCGCATCCTCTTGGCGAACAAGAAGGACGGCACGGGCAAGACGCCGCTGTCGATCCTTCTCGGCGGGGTTATCGCCGCGATCAAGGGCGGTTCGGTCGCGATCTGGGAAGTCTCCGACGACCCCGGAGCCCTGAACTTCCGTGCGGAGGGCAACCCGTCTCTGGGTCTGGGGGAGTTGGTGCGCGACGTCGACACGATCACGAGCGCCGGCCAGCTTGCCGGTTACGGCGTTCCGCAAACCTCGTTCGCGACCGTCTTCGGCACGGTCGGCTCCCGGGCCGTTCTGGCCGGGGAGGACGTTGTGAAGGTCTCCGACAAGATCGGGGAGTTCTACGGCATTGAGGTCATGGACTCGGGCAACGTCCCGACGTCGCCCGCGTTCCAGGGGGCCGTCTCGGTTGCTGACATCTTGGTCATCCCCGTCATGAACTCCGGGGACTCGGTGCTGCAAGCGATCGAGGTCCTCGAAGAGCTGCGGAACGGAAGCGAGCACGCGAGAGCCCTCGCGGCCAACGCGATTGCCGTCCGCCTGAAAGACGGCCGCCCGGAAAGCCCCGCCGTGGCTGAAGAGGTCGCGCGCCTCCTTCACGACGCTGGGGTCACGCAGCTGCACGAGGTGCCCTACGACGCACACATTGCCGAGCGCGGCCAGCTCACCGTAGGCAAACTCACGCCGGCCACTCGAGACTCCCTGGCCGCCGCGGCCGCAGGCGTCGTCCGCTCGCTCCAAACCATCGTCTCCACCAAGCGCTGAAAGACCACCACTCATGCTTGATCTGCTCGCAACAACCGCCCTGCACACCCACCAGCTCGCTACCGCTATCGAGAACCCCCTCGATGGTCTCGTGCCCGACTTCTCGTTCGGTGGAACGAAGTTCACCCAGCTCTGGCAGAAAGCCATCACCGCGATCTGGGGCATCGGCATCCTGATTTCGATCGTCTACCTCGTAATCGGGATCGTCGGCATGGCCGGCGCCTCCGGGGAGGTCAACCCCAACCCTCAGGCGCACGCCGTGGGCCGGAAGAAAGCCCTCTGGGCCGGCATCTCACTCGGCGTCCTCGCGGCACTTGCTCTCGTCGTCGGCGCAATCCTCGCCTTCGGCAGCCAACCCACCGAACACCGACCTTCTCAGGGGAGAAGCACCATGCGCATGTACTCAGCATCCGGCAGGTCCCGCTGGCCCATCGTCATCGGGGCCGCCGCCGTCGTCGTCGCGGTGGGTGGCGGCCTCGCCTACGCGACCAACCGCGGCGACAACCAACCCACAGCGATTAGCACCAACAGCGCCCCCGCTGCCGTCCCCACGTCGATTCCGACTGGGGGCGACTCCGGTAGCGGCGACAACGAAGACGACGCTGCACCGACGGGTTGCCTCGGCGGGCAGGAGAGGGACCCAGCTATGGTGCTCGCCGCGCAGAGAGCTGCGCACCACACGACGTACGGTGCGGTCGAAGTCGCCACCGCCTTCTACCGGTGGCTGTGGCAGTCGCCGTATCCGTCGCAGGCGGACGCGAAAGCGGTTAGTGCGGCAGTTATGTCCGCGTCGGCCCCTCCGGCCTTTGCGAACGTGGCTGCCCAGTACGAGTCGATCAAGAACCCGACCGGTGGAATCGTGCCGGACGGGACGCCTTTCCACGTCTCCACCACCAACGGCATCTGGCAAGTGGGCGAGTCCTCGACGCCCGATCGAGTCAGTGTGAACCTCGCTGCGGGCTACGTGATCAACGGGGCGCTGAGCCCCACGCAGGTCGCGGTCGCTGGCTACACGATGGTCTGGGAGAAGGGTGCCTGGCATATCGCTTCGGGAATCAACGTGGACCAGACAAAGCTCGCCAACGGCGGCACCCGATACACGGGGGGCTGCTGATGTCCGGGGGAGTCATTCTTGCCGCTGCGAGCGGTGACGGAAGCCAGTGCACATCGGGTGCTCTGATTTGCGGCGCAAAGGGTGCGATCGGCGCGGTGAAGGGTGCCGCGGGCGCTGTTGGTGACGCCGTAAACGGAGTGAAGGACGCGGCCGGTAATGCGGTAAATACCGCAACGGATATTGCTAACTTCTGGTCGGACCCGGCCGGGAACACCTTCAACATGTTGCAGAAGGGCGCGAAGAGCCTTTCCGACACTGTGATGCCGGCTATCACGAAAGCCACCCTGCCGGACCTGACGGCAACCTGGTTCATTAACGCCTACAAGGTTTCGTTCGCCTTGGCGATTTTCGTCATGGTGGCGCTCATCATTCCCCAAGTTGTGCGAACTGCTCGCGGCCAGCAGTCCGGCCGCGACTTGGGCGAATCTCTTGGGCTCTACGCGCCCCTGTTTCTCATCGGTGCAGCCTTCGGGCCACTCCTGGGGTCGTTCCTGGTGAAGTTCTTCGGCGCGCTGTCGGACTCCCTCATTTCGTGGGGAATCAACTCGTCGTCGCAAACAATCGTGGACAAGTTCTCCAAGATGCTCTCCGCGACGGACAACGGCGAAGGCCTGGCCGGGGGAGCGATCGTCGGGGCGCTGCTCATGTTTTTCATGATCATCGGCCTACTGATCGTCGTCCTGATCCTGATCGTGCAGCTCATCACCCTCTACTTCTCGGGAATCCTCTTCCCGCTGGGGTTTGTGTGGATCATCGACAAGTCCAAGCGGAAGTTCGGCTCCAAGATTGCCTACCTCTGGTTCGGCATCCTGGCGTCCCACCCCCTGCTGTTCTTCATGCTCGCAATCGCGTACAGCATGGTCTCGTCCAGCGTCGACGTCTTCTCCAAAACCCCGACCCTGGAACGGACCGTCACCCTGGTGGTGTCGATCCTGTCGCTGATCCTTGCGGGCTTGTCGCCTGTGCTGCTGACGAAGTTCGCTCCGATTATCCCCATGGGTGGCGGTGGCGGTGCTCCTGTTGGGCCTCAGATCGGGTCGAACTCGATGCAAGAGGCCGACGCCAAGATCGATTCCGGCTCGGGGTACGGCTCGGGTTCCGGTGGCGGCGGGGGTAGCTCTGCGGGCTCGAAGGCGTCCGCGTCCAGCTCGACCGCTGACGACGGCGGTTCGGCCGCCGAATCGACCTCCGCGGGCAGCAAGGCAGCTTCGGCCTCTAGCGGCGCTGAGACGGCCGCTGAGGGCGCGAAAGTCGGTGCCGGTGCGAGTGCCGCGAGTGCCGGTGCCGGGGCGGCAGAGGGCGGCGCAATGGCCGCTGGGGCCGCGGAGAGCGCTACAGGCGCGGGTGCCGCGATCGGCGTCCCAACCATGATCGTGGCCGGCGCGAAGGCCGGCTTTGACACGTCCAAGAAGATCGGTGACTCCGTTGGGGCCGCCGCCGTGGAGCCCGTTGAGGACCACGAAGAGCAGTACGGGAAGGACCACACGTGAGCGACACCGAGACCAAGGAACCGCCCTACGTCCGCTACCTCGGCGGGGAGGCGGGACACCGGTCGTTCTTTGGCGGTACGGCCTCACGGCCGCGGATCATCGCCCTGACGGTCTTCATCGGCGGCGGCATGATCGGCGTCGCCTTCGGCGGTGGACTGCCGGTGCTGTTCATCGCGGCGGCCGGTGTTGGTGTGACGATGCTTGTCACGGCTACGACGCACCGCGGGACGATCTTGCAGCGCCGCACGAAGCGGGCGCGCTGGAAGTCGAGGCAGCGCCTCGGTACCGACGTGTTCGTGCCGTTCGATGACGCTGAGTGGGACCGCCTGCAGAAGCAGGCGGCGACCGCCACGAAGAAGGAGCAGGCCGAAACCACTCGCCTCCTAGGCCAAATGCGGGCCAACCCGGACGGGTCGGACGGCATGGGCTGGCTGCAGTACAGCTCCAAAACGCCCGGTATCGCTTGGCACGCCCCAGTCGGGCAGCAGCCCTACCTGTCGGTCGCGTTCGCCGTCTCCGGTCAGATTCGGGGCATGGAAACGGCCGGGGCTCTCACCCGTGCCGCCGCCGGCTGGGGCCGGTTCCTGGCACGCCGGGCGTCGCCCGCGTCGCTGATCAGCGACGTGCAGACCCTCACCCGCGTTCTCCCGCCCGACACCGCCATGCAGGACCGGTGGGTGCTGGAACGCATGGAGTCCGCGCCCGTCCTCGGTGACAACCCGACTGAGGAAGAGCGCGCTCTACACGCGATCCGTCTGGCGTCCTATGAGGCGCAGAAGCGGTCCTACAGCGAGGTCATCCAGAAAACCTCGGAAGACGCCATGGTCCAGCGGCACTACGTCGTGGTGTCCTGGCCGCTGACTCAGAAATTCACCGACGCGGCGGCGAAGTTCGGTGCCGGCCGGGACGCTTGGCGCGCCCTCATGGCGGACCAGATTGCGGCGACTGTTCGCGGGCTGGTCGACGCTCGCATGGGGTCGGTCCGGCCGCTGACGGCGAAGCAGACCGTGGCGGTTATCCGTCACCAGCAGAACCCGAACATGCCGATCGACCTCGCCGGCCCGGTGAACCCGCTCCGGGACGTCGGGTTGGCGTCGCACGACGAGTTCTCGGCGCACGTCGTGGACTCATACGACCCGACGATCCTGCGCCGCGGCGACCCGATCAACAACGCTCCCGGGGTCACCTGGTGGCACCGCACCGCGGCGATCCACGGCGAGAACCTCGCCGTCGCCGGCCGGTCCCCGCTGTGGGTGCTCGACCTTCTCGTGGGACGTGAGCTGACGTTCGTCCGCTCGGTCTCGTTCCACATGCACCTCATCCCAGCCGGGCAAGCGAAAGCCGCCGCCCGGGCCGACGTCGTCAGGGACATGGCCGGGGTCGTCGCGGACCGGCAGAAGGGCCGCCTCGTCTCCGACGACTCGACCACTCGCATGTCCGCCGCACAGCGGCGGGCGAAGGACCTCGAGGCGGGCTCGCACCATCACGGCGCGTCCTGGGTCGGATACATCACCATTTCGGCGCCCACGAGGGAAGACCTCGCCCAGGCGTCCCGCCAGCTCGAAGAGGCCTGCGCCACGGGCCTCGGGATCGACTTCCTCGACTGGCAAGACTCCTTCCAAGCCGCCGCCTCCGGCACGACCTGGCCCATCGGCCGGGGTCTGCGCCCCGACACCCCGTCTCTGGCAACCCGCGCGATCGGCCGCCTCGCCGGCCGCAGCGAGAAAGAAGCACTCTCATGAGGAAGCGAAGCTTCTCTCTGCCTGCCGAGCAGGACGACACCACCTCACAGGCGCCGGTCGAGGGGACGCGCCGCGGTGTGCGCACGGCGGTACAAGCAAAGCGGAAGCCTCGCCTGGCGAGCGTCCCGCTGCTGCGCATCTTCGTGCCCCCGGAAGCTCTGGCCCCGGCGATTACAGGCGAGGAGAACGAGGCCCAGAGCGACGTTCCCCCGGCGGCGGCCGTGCCTGTGGCGCGGGCGGTGGACGTGTCCCCGTTCGAGCTGCCGGGGTCGCGCCTGCGCGTCTCGGCCGGGTCGGCATCCCGGGGTTGGTACGCGCCCACGATTTCTGGCGCTCCAACCACGACTCGTCAGGCCGAGATTCTGAACACCGGAATCATCGGCGCTCCGACGTCGTTCCGCGGTGTCGTCAATGGGCGAGACAACCTCTCCTCGACGTCGATCAGCCATGATGCCCCGACTGCCTACAACCAGCAGCCCCGCGAGCTGACGAGTCCGAACGTCCTCATCCTCGGCACAGTCGGTGCCGGCAAGTCATCGTTCACGAAGACGGTGATGGTCATTCGGCCGCTGCTGCTGAACAAGCATCGTGCGGTCGTGTTCGACAAGAAGGACCAGGGCGGCGTCGGTGAGTACACCGGCGTCGTGCAGCGCATGGGCGGAACGCATCTGCTGTTCAACCCGGACGGGTCGGGCACGCGCCTGAATCTCCTCGACCCGGAGATTGTCCGCGGGACGGGCCTCCGAGGGCAGGGGGCGCTCGTGAACGCCGTGGCGCGCATTGTGCGGGACGACACCCCGTCGAGCGTCTGGGAGCGGAAGGCAACCAGGTACGCCCTGCAACTAGCGTTTGCGTCGTTTGAGGACGGCCGGGTGCCGACCCCCTCGGACCTGCTGCCGTTCCTCGGACGCGTGCCCGCCGATAAGGAGCTGTCGAAGAAGGCCGCTGACCGGTTTCACCAGGCCGGGTTGACGATCCAGTACGCGCTGGATGACCTTCTCGAGGATTTCGCCGGCACCTTCGACGGAGAGACGTCCAGAGACGTTGACCTGTCGCAGAAGCTGACGACGTTCGACGTCTCCCAGCTGCCCGACGATGGGCCGGCCGTGCCGACCGTGATGGCGATCGGCAACATGTGGCTGATGGGGCGGCTTCGCCAGGAGCGCGGCTTCATCACGAACGTGGTCTACGAAGAGGGCTGGCACATGATCGGCGGACCGTCGTCCCGCCTCGTGAAGTCCAACCAAAAGCTCTCCCGGTCGTTGGGGATCTCGAACGTGTTCGTGATGCATAAGGGCACCGACATCCCCCCGGACTCGCCCGGTTACACCGTCGTACAGGAGGCACAGACGATCTACGCCTACCGGCAGGACCGCGACGAGGACGCCCGCTGGGTCACCCAGACCTTCAACTTCGCCCCCGACACCCAAGAGGTCCTGATGAACCTCCGTCCCGGTAACTGCGTCTTCAAATTCGGCTCCAACCCGGAAACGCACATGCAGCACATTCGCTCGCGGTGGGAGGCGGAAGTGACGGACACGGACGAGGCCATGGAGGCCGGCGCGGCCACCGCGTAAGCGCGTCGGGATTCAGGGGAGAGACGATGAACAAGTGGATTAGCGGCACCCTCGTGGTGGTGCTTCTCGTGTTCCTGTTCGCGGGTGCGGCGCTGATCGGTGGCGGCGGCCCGCAAACGTCGTCGGCGTGCGCGGCCACGGCCGTGAACGTGCAGACCGCCTCGGCTCACACTGCGATCGATGGGTACTCGGGCGACCAGCTCGTGAACGCGACCGCGATCATGAACGCCGGGGCTGCCCTGGGCGTGAACACGCAAGGGCAAGAGATTGGCGTGATGACGGCTATGGGCGAGTCGACGCTAGAGAACATCACGTACGGCGATAAGGCCGGCCCCGACTCTCGGGGCCTGTTCCAGCAGCGGGACTCCTGGGGCACCCTGGCCCAAAGGATGGACCCGACGACGGCGGCGGCGTTCTTCTTCCAACGGCTCCTAAAAGTCCCGAACTGGCAGAGCATGGCCCCGTCGCTGGCCGCTCACGCCGTCCAGATCAACGCGGACCCGAACCACTACACGAAGTACTTCGCCGCAGCACAGGCCGTCGTGCAGGCCCTCACAGGCGGGCAGGCGGCGTGCGCGTCGACCGTCTCCGTGTCGGGCGACGCGCAGGCCCTCGCCCAGAACCTGGTCAAGGGCATTGACAACGGCACGATCACGGGGCTGGTCCCGGATCACCTGAAAGAGATTCGGTGGACCGCCGAAGGACAGACCGTCCCGAACTGCGGCATCGACACCCGTATCTTGCAGGTCATCACCGTGGCCTATCAGACGTTCGGCAAGATCGGGATCTCCGACATCAACCGCAAGTGCACCGGCCAGATCGCCGGCGCCGGAACCGCGTCCGCCCACTACGTCAACGGCGGCGGCCACGCCGTCGACTTCTACAGCCTCGGCGGCGTCGTCACCAACGGGTACGACGCAAACGCAATCAAGCTGCTGAAGACCCTCGATCCGATCATGGCCGCCGATTCGGGAACCGGCCAAGCGGACTGCCGCGCCGCGCACGGGGACTCGGTGAAGCTCACCAACATCAGCCGACAATTCGCGGACACCTGCAACCACGTCCACATCGAGGTCGACCCAATGGGAAACGAGCCCATGAAATTCAACGTCAATCAGGCCAGCTCGTGAGCGCGGCCAGTTCTGAACGACTGACGTCGATCGCGAACCTCGTCGGTCACGAATGGGTCATCACGTCGACGGACTTCCCCGACATCACGACCTGTGGGTTGTGGCTCGGGGATACCCTCACCGCCCACCGAGGAGAGCTGCGTCGACACAGCGCTGTCGACGTGTGCGTGAAGTACCGCATCGAGGGCCGGGACATTGACGGCAGCGTGCAGCACGTCCGCGAAGCCATGGAGTGGCTGCACGAGGCCTACCGGCTCGCGAAAACCTACGACGTCACAACACGGCCGGAACGCTACGCGCTCCTCGAACAGCTCTCCGCCGACCACGTCATGCCATCTGAAATGGCCCTGATGCTCGGCGTCGACCTACAAATCGCGGAACGTTTCGCGGGAGACGACCAAGAGGCCCGCATCGCGCGCCGACTCCTGCACCAGATGAGCACCACCAACGAAAGGATCACAGCATGAACAGCGCCAGAACCAACGTCCTCGTCGGCTTCCTCTTCGCGCTGCTGCTCGGTGCCGTCTACCTCGCGATCCACGCGGGAGCGGTCTTCTCCCACTCACCGGGCGACTACCCATGGAACCCCGTGCAGTTGCTCGGTGACATGCTGCTGCGCGGAACACCCCTGCCGAAGTCCGCGCCGGTCTTCATGATCGGCTTTCTCGTCGTCGCCGTGGCGCTCTTCACGGTCCTGCTGTCCTGGCAGGCCAGGCGTGCCGCTAACAAGCGCGGAAACGTCGCCCTGGCGCACATGGCCACGAAAACCCAAACCAAGGTGCTCCGCGAGAAAGAACGAGGTGCGGAGACAGTGCGGCTGCACCCCGGAGTCGCCATGGTCTGTGGGCAGGAAATCGGACGGATGCTGGCCCGCGGTGCCCGCTGGGTTTACCAGGGGTGGCGTGAGACGGGTGTCTACGTGTTCGGGACCGGGCGAGGCAAGACGAGCGCGTTCGTGATCCGGCACTGCCTGAAAGCGCCGGGGGCCTGCATCATGACGTCGAACAAGGTCGACGGGGTGCGAGAGGTCATTGCCGGCAGGAAGGGCCGCGGCACTGTGTACCTGTTCGATCCGAACCGCATCTACCGGGATGAGCTAACACCCGATTTCATCTACAACCCCCTGACGGACATTGAGACGCTGGAAGACGCCGCCGAGCTGGCCATGATCTTCGAGGCCTCCACGCGAGGAGAGGCCGACAAGGGCGGCGACGCCCAATTCGACACGGATGGCCGAGATCTGTTGTCGGCCTTCTTGCTCGCGGCCGCGGTGGAAGGCCTCGGCCTGTCGATCGTGTACCGGTGGCTGGCCGGGAACTACGGCAAAGACGCTCAGGCGATCTTGGACGAGCACGGCCTAGAAGGCGTCTCGCTGACGATCGGCGGTGTGCTGAACGCCGCCGAGAAAACGAAGCAGTCGACATTCAGCACTGCCCGTCGCATGGCGTCGGCGCTGAAAAATGACCGCCTGGTGGCCTGGACCGACACGAGCGTGAGCGAGGACGAATCCGGCGTGCGTCGATTCGATCCGGCCGCGTTCGTCAAGAGCAAAGACACGTTGGTGCTGCTGTCGAAAGACAGTGCCGGTTCCGGGGGCGCGATCCTGACCGCGCTTGTGCGGGCGATCGGGAAGAAGGCCGAACGGGCCGCACAGCGGAACAACGGTCGGCTGGCGGTGCCGTTGGTGATGGAGCTGGACGAGTGCGCCAACATCGTGCGGTGGCCTGAGCTGCCGGCGCTGTACTCGTTCTACGGCTCCATGGGAATCATCCTCAACGCCTACTTCCAGTCCAAGGCACAGGGCGTCGAGGCCTTCGGCCGCGGCGGCTGGCAGGCCCTCTGGGATGCGGCGGCGAACCGGGTCTACGGCGGCGGCGTCGCGGACCCCGACTTCCTCGGCGACCTGGTGGAGCTGATCGGCAAGTACGACCAGACCACCTACGGCACCTCCACCGGCCGGGACGGCCAAATGTCCTCGTCCACGTCGACCAGGCAGGTGAACACCCTCGACGTCGACAAGCTCGCCAACCTCCCGGAATGGCAGGTCGTCATGTTCAACTCCAAGTGCCGGCCCGTGATGCTTCGCTCTGTCCCATGGTTCCGCGATAAGAACCTCAAAGCTCAGATCGAGGGGACGCCGGCGCATGTGCCGGTGGCGGCCTGATCATGAGCGACGAACCGACCTACGAGGACGAACCGGCCGCCGACGAGGACTATACGGTCGGCCCGGGCGGGGAAGTTGACCCGTTCCGCGCCGATCCCGGCGACGACGACCAAGACGAGCCGGCCGAGACGATCGACTACCGTGCGGCGTTCCTCGACTGGTTTGATGAACACTTCAACACAGTGGAGGTCTCGGGCGATCGAGAGCGTGCGCCGTGGTGCCCGGAGTGGTGGCTACACCCGGAAGTGGTCGCCCGGCTCTGGGCGCTGTATCTGGCGTGGATGAGCGTCGAGGCCAGCGAGTCCGTCGCGGCACTATCCGATTGGTGGTTGAACCACTGGGACCGGCATCGAGCAATCCTCTTCGACGGCCAGACCGGCCCCTTCCGGGAGTGCGACACCATGCGTGGCCACCTGGCTAACCGGATGCGGGAGAAAGACCGCAAAGCGGTTGCGGTCACGCTGCCCCCGGATGAATGGACGCCACCTAAAACCGGCCTGCCCCCGGAGGCATAGGGATACTCGGCTGCATGACATGACGAAGGGGAACCCGCTCGGCGGGTGCCCCTTCTGCGTGCCTGGTTACCGTTCCCGGTCCTGGTCGCGAGACCGGTCCTGGTCCGGCCGATACGGCTGGTCCTTCCGGTCGGACTCCTTCTGCACCTTCACGTTAAAGCCCTGCTGACGAAGCTCCTCGGCCCGCTGCGCGGCACGGAGCTTCTGCGCCTCGATAACAGCCTGCGCGGCCGTCTTCTGCGCCGGCTTTGCTCCGTCGCCCGTCGACGCGGCTTGGCGTGCACGCTGTGCCTCGGCGGCCCTCTCCCGCTGCGCCTGGATGACCGCCTGAGCGGCCGTCTGCGGTGGCGCCGGACGGGTCTCGCCCTGTCGCGGCGTGACGGCCTCCCGTGCCCGCTGCGCGGCGCTAGTCGCCTGCGCGGCGGCCTTCTGACGTTCGGCGTCGGTGGCGGTCGGCTGGGTGCTGAGGACCGACGACTTATGGAGGGCGGTGACGCGGGCGGCGAGATCCGCGCCCACGGCGCGCTCTCGGTACTCGGCCGGGACCGCCTGGGGCGCGGCTCCATCCACCCGATACTTCTCTCGGAACACGGACACCTCCGCGGCCAGCTCGGTCCACTGCTTGCGCTTTTCGGGCTCGGCGGGGACATCACCCAGCTCGGCCGCCCATGTAGGCCTCTCGGCGGCGATCGTCGCGCCCCTCTCCTCGAGGCGGGTTTCGAGGTAGTCGTACCGTTCGGCCAGGTGCTCGCGCCACTCGGGTGCGGTGTGCTCGGAGTCGAGGGCACGGCGATCGGCAATCCACGCCGGCACGGCCGGGGCCGGCTGCTCGCGGTCGTAGGGCAGCCCGGCGACGTATTCGGCCGTGTTGGCCGTGATGCGCGCCGACAGGACCGCGGGGCGGTCGTCGGCGCCGTCCATGTCTCGTTCGGTCCAGGACCGGTAGAGGACGTCGGCCGGGTCGAGGCCCCGCGTCTCGGCGTGCCGCAGCGCCGCCTCGACAGCTCCCCAACTTTCGTGCTCGCGGAGCGTGCTGGCTGTGTCGTGGCCAAGGGCCTGATCCGCGACCTTCTCGAAGCGGAGAGTGTCGGCGCGCTCTGCGACGTCGCCGTACTGGTCGATGAGGGTCACGAGGTCATCCACTCGCGCCTGCTCGCCCCGGATCGTCTCGGTGGCCGACAAGGTGGCGTCACTGGTCCGCGCGATCGACGCCAAAACGTCGGACACCGCTTGGGCATCTTCGGTCTCGACGTACAGGTGGTTCTCCTGCTTGCCGCGGGTCAGGCCGACGTAGGCCAGCTCGCGCGACGTCGACGCATCGGCGAGCACGTGGGCAGTGTCGGCGGTCATGCCCTGCGTGCGGTGCAGCGTCGAGGCGTAGCCCAACTCGACACTCTTCTCCACGTACTCCTTGGGGAGAGTGATCTTCGCCCCGGTCTTGACGTTGGCGACCGACAGAGACCCGTCCTGGTGCGCGCGCTGGACGGTCCAGACGTCGTTGTTCTTCACCCGGTCGCGGCCCCCGTCCGTCTTCAACTGGGAGTCGTTCTGCCGGGTGACGATGGTGTCGCCTCGGTACGCCGACAAGCCATCGTGCAACGGAGCCGACTCGCGGCCCATCACGACTCCCTGGGACATGCGAAGGGCCTGCGCTCGTGCGTTCAGCTCCGACACTGTGGCGTTGGTCTTGGCGACCATGACCGAGTGCAAGCCTGCGTCGGTGTCGTGCTCCCAGGCCGAGAACACGTCGGCGGTCATCCGGTCGATACTGCCGCCGGTCACCCGGTCGTTATTGACGTACCAGGCGAACGGGTCGCCGGTCTTTGCCGGGTCGCGGAGGAGCTTGGTGGCCTCGGCTTCTTCACGGTTGCTGAACCGGTGCAGCTGTTCGAGCTTGACCGATCCCACCTCGTGTTCGAGGAGTCGGAGCACGCCGCCTGCTTCGACTGCGGAGAGCTGGCGATCGTCACCGATCAGGCGGACGTGTGCGCCGTGGCGCTCCGCGATCCGAGTGACCTTGGCGAGGTTGGTGGTGCCGGCCATGCCGGCCTCGTCGACCACGATTACATCGCCCGGCTTGAGGTCCACCCCTTCGATGGGGCCGTCGCCGGCTTGCAGCTCGGAGAGGCTACCGTGGCCGTAGGTGAACGAGTGGATCGTGCCCGCGTCAATGCCGATAGCGTCACGCATGACGTCGGCCGCTGCGGCGGACGGGGCCAGGCCAATCATGCGGCCGCCCTCGGCCTCGATCGCGCGGGCGGCCACGGTCAGGGCGGTGGTCTTGCCGGTGCCGGCAGGGCCGGTACCGACGACGAGGCGGCTGCTGGACGTCGCGAACTCAGCCGCGAGGGCGAGCTGCCCGGAGTCCAGGTGCTGGCCCTGCTCGGCCGCGATCCGGTCGAATGTCTCCCGGGTGACCGGACGGACTGTGCGGTCCCGGGCGGCATCCAGGAGGGTGTCTTCGGCGGCGAGAACCGTCCTGGACGTGAGGAGCTGCGTCCCCTTGTGCTCGTAGATACTCACCCCGTCTTTTCGCGTGAGGGGCTGGAAAGCGCCGTGCGGGGCGGGCGGGGTGACGCTGATTGAATCGGTGGCCAGGGCGTGCTTCGTGATCTGTGTCACTGTGCCCTCGACCGTGTTGCCCTTGGTCCGTTCCGCCTGGATGAAGCGGCGTGTTTCGGCTTCGATCATGTGCGGTCCCCAGACCGCGTGATGCTCCGACACGGTCTCGACAATCCGGGCGGACGCCCGCTCGATCGTGATCCGCTCGGCGGTGCTGCTGCCGTTGTTGCCGTTCGACGCCAGGGCTCGTGCGTCGCGGAGAATTCCGTCGACCACACGGGTACCGACCGTCTCGGTGGCACGTTCGCGCCAGGCGGTCCGGAGGTCTGCGAGGGACCGGGCGGTTTCTTTCTTGGGGCGGGTGTCGAGGGTCGCCTGCTGCGCTAGAGCGATCCGGGCTTTCAGGTCGGGGGCGCGGCCGTGGTTGCGGCGGTAGTCCTGTTCGAGCTTCTTCATGGCGTCTTTGATTCCCGCCGACCGGGTCGAGAACCCCTTGGTGAGTCGGTCGTCCACGCCCGCGACTTCCACAACGGGTCGCTTGCCGCGGGTGACCTCACGGAGTTCCGTGGTGACGCCGAGCCCTTCGGTTACCCGGTCCATCACGCGCTGGTTGTAGAACTCCGACGCGGCAACACCCTGGCGGTGGAGGAGCTTGGAGTCGATGGTGCGCCACTTCCCATCGGAGCCTCTGACCTTGTTCGCGACGACCAGGTGGTCGTGGAGCTGCGGGTCGCCAGTGCGGGAGTCGTAGTGCCGGAACCGGGTCGCGATGAGCCCGCCTTCGACGTCGATCTGCGCGACACCGTTCCGGCCGGCTCGGGTAGCAATGGCCTCGTCCTCGAGGTACTTCACGGTGTCTTGAATGGCCTGCTCATGGGCGTCCTCGATCACCTTCCGGGTGTCGTTGTCCCCAAGACCCCACAGCGTCGACACGCTTTTGGCGGGGGAGAACACCAGGTCAAAACCGGCCACGGCCTGCTGCGTCGGGCGGGACGCTGCGGTGATGTACCGGGCCAGCTCCTCCTTGTCGGCGGGAGGCCGGCCCTTGGCCTCGCGGAACGCCTGCGCGCCCTCACGGACACGGATCGCGCGGCGTTCCTCGACGTCTGGTTCGCGGTGCTCGGTGCGCTCGAAGCGGGCGTAGCCCTCGTCGATGGCGGCACGAAGACCGGTCGAGCCTTGCTCGTAGTTGTAGTAGCCACGGCCCAGCCGGGCGGCGTCCTGCGCCTGCTCTGCGGTCTTGCCGTTTGCCTGCGCCTCGCGAATGATGCGGTCAGCATCCGGGTGCAGCCCTTCACCATAGAGGGCCTTCATCTGCTCCTCGCTGACGGTGCCCTTGACTCCGACAGCGTCGAGACCGGACCCGATCCACACGCCGGGAGGGTTGCCGTCCGCGGTGTAGTAGTCGCCCAGCTCACGGCCCGGCTCCCGCTTCATATCGGCCGTGGCGGTCTCGCTGGTGTAGTACGCATACCCGTCCCCTGCGGAGAGGATATGCATGGTCATCATGGGGGTACTTTACCTCGTTGATCAATTGATGCCAGAGGTGTGACGAATTGACTGACGAAGAATGAGGATGGAGGTCGGCCAGGATCGGAGAGACTGCGGCTGTGGTGAGAGACCGGGAAGTGAACGGGAGTGTGACGAGGAACGAGGATCGCGGGAGTGAACGGCGGTCGATCAGCGACAGACGAGCCGGCCTTTGGTTCTGGACCTGCGCTTGGAGCTTGGCTCGTCTCCAGACCCGCGCACTGCACCCCGTCGGGGTGCGCATGCATAATGGTGTCTAGATCAATCAGGGGGGTTCACATGGCTGAGGTCAGAAAGTCCGGCAAGCAGACCGCCGCCCGTCAGCGGGCGCGCGAGAAGGCTGCGGAGTTCCGGGAGAAGCAGGACAAGCTCGAACAGCTCGCCACCGACTACTTCGTGGCCGCCGACTCCATCGAGGAGATCCAGGCGAACGTCGAAAGGGAGATTGAGGCGGCGCGAGAGCGTGGCGAGAAGCTGAGCGCCGAAGCGCGCGCAAAGTCACAAGCGGTGATCATCTCGATGCTCGACCTCGGCACACCTCGGAACGAGGTTGCCGGTCGACTCGGTATCTCCACCCGCGACGTCAAAAAGACCACGGGGGCCACCTCTACCCCGGCTATGGGCGAAACCGGGAACGACTCGACCGAGAACGGCGACGCGTCGGCGTCAGAGTAGTAGGCGTTAGGTTTTGGCCTCGGGTCAGAACAGGCGGAGGTGCGTTTCCTCCACCCCTGCCAGGGCGGCACTCATCCTCTCCGGGTCCCACCCGTGATCGAGGATGACCGCTCGCAAGTCTCGAGACCGCTGCGCACGTTCCGCGCGCGGAACACCACGGAATCGGAGCGAAGACCACCCATTCTCGTGCCGGCCCTTCTGCGCGCGGTCGAGCATGTTCGCCCGGTGCGTGCCCGGCCAGACGTGCGACTCGGCCGCGTCTGCCGACGCGTGAACGCAGATGGGGATATCGCATGAGTGCAGTAGTAGAACCGTGGATGGCAGCTCGGTTCCGGTGAGGAGCTGGAACGCGTATCGCTGCGGCCGGACGGCTTGCTGTCCGTGGTCTCGCTTCACCCAAAACCGTCCATAGGCGTCGTCGGAGATAGCGCCGGTCCAGAGCCAGCAGTCATCCGGCAGTGGACCTTTGACGACGTAGGACCAGAACCGTTCGTGTTCGTCGGTGGTCACTGTCGTGTCGCGCCGCTCAGGGCGGCCCGATTAACGGCGCGTGTGATCAGGTCGAGAGGGTCTTCTTTGATCGCGTCGCACAGCAGGATCAGCTCGATCACCGAAACGGGGCGTTGGCCTCGGAGCACCCGGTACACGGAGTCAGGCGAGACGGGTATGTTCTCCGCCCACGCTCGGACCTTCACATTCGCGACGGCTTGCACGGCGCGAAGCTCGGCTGCGAGGGCATCTTGCAGTGCGGCCGCGTCTGGCGAGTGGGATTCGGCCGGCAAGGTCATGCGTGAGCGCGGGGGCGGGCGGTGTCCTTTTCGAGCTGCTGCACGCGGGCTCGGGAGATGCCGAAGGCTGCCGCGGCCGCTTCGTAGGTGTATTCCTCTGTGCGTGCTAGGCGGACTGCTTCTCGTCGGAGCTGGGCCGAGCGCTGCTGTGCCTGTCGGGACTCCTCCTCGGCGCGCGCTGCGTCCTCCCAGAGCTTCTCGGCTTGGTCGGATGCGTGGACGGTCACGTGCACGTCGACGTCTGCCTCGGGGACGTCGAGGTAGAGGGCGGCGACCTCGGTGGCGACTTCGTGGATCTCGTTGTAGCGGCGGGCCTGGCCGACGGTGTCGAGTTCGGGGATCTGGATGAACCACCATTTGCCGTCACGGCGGGCGGTCGCTTCAAGTCTGCGGGGGGTCGTCATTCGCTCTTCTCCTGGGGTGCGCTGGTCTTCTGGGGGGCACTGAGCGCGTCGATCTGGGTTTCGATGTGGAGCCGGAGAGATTCGGCCACGTCGGCCAGCTCGAATGCTTCGAGGGACCCGGCTGCGTCGGGGATCTCGTAGCCGGCCATGTCTTCCGCGCGGCCTCGGGCCTCGTGTGCGAAGTCACTAAGCGCCTGCGTGATGACGTAGTACGCGTTGTCGTCGGTCAGGTCGAGAAGAACGGGTGCGGGGTTGCCCTCGTCGTTGACGTCGTTGGTGCTCGTCATTCTGGTTGGCTCCTATCGCCAGTTACTCGGGCTGCTGGGTAGCTTCTTCATCAGTTGTCCGACAACGCCCGCGGACGCTTCCCCGTGGGCGGGGATGGACTCTTTCACGCTCTCATCAGGCAAGCCCAAAAGTTCGTGGCTGCCCTTCCCCTGCAGAAGAAGAACCCACCCTGATCTGTGCGTGTACTTGTACAGCCAGAACCGGGGCCGACGGCCGGGCCGTCTTCGACGCTTCGGTGTGTCCGCCGGCCGCAGGACGAGGACGGGTCAGGCGTTTGCGTGTGCGCGAACGTACTCGGCCACAGCGTCGCGGACGAGGGTGGAGAGGTTCATGCCCTGGTGCTTGGCGAGGTCGGTGGCTTGCTCGTCGAGCTGCTCGGGTGCGCGGACTTTCCACACGACGGTCGTGGTGCGGGTCTCTCCGACGCGGGGCCGGCCGAGGGCAATCCGGGTCGCGTCCTCAATGGTGTCGGTGTCGGTTGCAGCGAGCAGAGCTGCTCGTCCTGCGGCGGCCGCATCAGCGCCGGCGCGGGTGGTGCCGGGGATGATACGGAGGGTGCCGGCTTCTGCGCGGGCGGCGAGGTCGTCGTAGTTGTTAGTCATGGCGGTTCTCCTTCTCAGATCAGGTGGCGGTACAGGTCAGTCAACGGCATCGCGTGGAAGATGGTCAGCGTGGCCGGGGGACGTACCGCGACGATGACTTCGATATAGCGGTCGGTCTGACCGTGAGGGTGCCCGACGTAGACGGTGGTCGTCTCGCCGGGGTGTCCTTGGAGTTCTTCCGAGCCGGTCGCGTTGGCGATCGCGTAGAGCACGTCTTCCCGAGGAACCTTGTGCTTGCCTGCGCTGGTTGTCCACTCGATCGGCATACATAAAGAGTACCACAAAAAGGGACCACAATTAGGACTCTTCATCCACCGGGGTCAGCCCAGGGGTGTGTGACAACGGCTCTCGAACACAAGGCCCCAACGGGGCCGGGACAGTGCTGGCGCTCCTTCGCCGGCTCCGGTTTTGGGCTAAAAAGTGTTAGGGATATCCGCCGCTTTTCCCGGCTCGTCCGAGACGTGCCCGCGGCTACCCTCTAGCCATGGCCTTGAAGATGGAACCGAAAACGGTAGCGAGGCTGTACCTGGTTATCGGGATCGTAGGTGTCTTCCTCGTCGTTACTGACGTGGCGCTCATCATCGTCTCCCCCGGCATGCTGGCACCGTACTTCACGGCGTTCGCTGGTCTCTGCTTCGTCTTCGTGGCCGTCGTAGCGCGGAGGGCAATCCGAAAAGCGAACCGCCTGAGGTAGTAGCTGCTGGGGGTGCGCGAGGGGGCCGGCCCCCTCGCCCCGGCCGGCCGCGGCCGGGGCTGCCCATTCAGGCCTGGGGAACGTGCCGGGTCAGCGCGGCGGTGAGCTGCTGCACGGCGTACCAGCGGGCGCGGGCCGCGTCGACGTCGGTAGGGCTGTAATCGCCGTATCCGGCCTGGTGCTCGAAGTCCTCGTGTCCACGCTGGGCAAGGTCGACCAGCTCGGCCACGGCGGCGCGGGTCTGCGCGGTGTTGTGGGCGGTGGAGGCGACGAGCTGCACGTCGTCGGCGTCACCTTCCCAGAACAGGTCAAGAACTGCGGAGCGGATCTTTTCGAGGTCGACGCCGATTGCCCGCTCGGGGAATGACGCGGTGACGGTGATGCTGTGCACGGGGGCGGCTTCGTTGATGTCTCCCCCGGTGTCCTCGCCGAGGCTGTATTGCTACTCCCATTCGAGGCCGACGACGGGCGTGCTCTGACCGGGCAGGGCGCGTGCGCCCTGGTGGCGGTCGTCGCCGGGGTGCGGGGGGCGGGTGCAGTTCCACGAGAACCCGTCGACGTCGTACGTCGACGCCCCGCACGTGCTCCCCGTGTTGCTGAGGTCGAGGGCGGGCGCGTCGGGGTCGAGGGCCTGTCCGATGGTGTCAGGGCGGCTGTAGGTGATGATCATGGTTCGTTCCCTTCTCGGGGTGGGGAGGGGCGGCGGCTCCGCCGCCCCTCCCCCGGAATTGGTGGGTTAGGCGACGTCTTCGGCGTCGTCGGTGGCTTCGTCCTCGAGGGTGAGGATTCCGGCGATCTGGTGCGCGGTGCGAAGCACACGGGCAGCGGTGGACGTGATCAGGTCGGTATCCCCGTCGGCCCATCCGGCGATGTATCCGACGCTGTAGGCGCTGGTGTCGAACCCGACCATCCCGGCGACGACGTAGGCGACGCTCTCGGCCTCGGTCTCCATGAGCCCGCGGTGTGCGGAGTACTCCGCCATGTCTTCCGTATGATCTAGGAGCACGTGGGCCAGTTCGTGAATGGTCGTTTTCGCGGCCTGCTCGGGCGAGAGGTCCTCGTTGATGACGACGGTCATCGTCTCGGGCCGCGTTACGCCGTTCATGGTGCCGGGAAGGCTCGAACGCTCAACGGTCCAGCCCTCGCCTTCGAGGTAGGCGCTGAGGGCGTCCACGATGCCGTAGTCCTCGGCGCCGGTGAGCTGCGCCGTGATGGTGCCAGGGTCGCCCTGCTCGGGGTCGATCAGTTCCGTCTGCCCGATATCGAAAACCGACAGGATCGGGAACCGCGCGACGCGCTTTTCGACCTCGTCGCCGTTCTCGTCCTCCTCAGTCACCTTCTTGGTCGAGTACCCGAAAATGCGGATGCCCTTCTCCCCCTTACGAACCTGCCGGTTCAAGCTCTGCCATTTCCGGAAACCGGCGACGCGGGAGGCGTCCTCTCGCTGGCTGAGGATCAAGAGCAAATTGTTGATCGAGTACGCGTGGAACGCCTGCGCGAAGGTGAGGAACGCGGTCCACCGGGCGGAGTCGCGCAGCTGCTCGACCTGGTTCGCGATCGACGCGTGCAGCGCTTCAGCCTGGGTTTTCTTCTCTTCGATCGTCTTGGCGGGCTTGAGGGGGGCGGTCTTCTTGGTGCGGGTGGCGGTGGTGGTCATGGTTTCTGCTCCTGGTCTTGATCGGTGAGGATGAGAGGCGGGAGGGGGCAATTACGAGTTGTCCCCTCCCACCTGGTGTCACTCAGGGTTGTTGCGGGTCAGCGTGTCCACGAAGGTCACGAGTTCCGGGCCGGTGATCGTGGCCGTGTGGTGGAGGTCCCACCCGTGCCGGGCGTAGGTCTCGAGGTCGTTGTCCCGCTCGCCCAACTTGCGAAGCTGGCGCTGTAGCTCGCCCTCTCCGACGACCGGAACGAACGTGGTCACAGTGGTGATCTGCTGTCTCATGTGCTCTTCCTCTCCCTTTCGTTTTTTTGCCTGAAGGCACGAAGTGTCGAGAAGGACGGGAGGGTGCAGTGCAACCCCATGGGGTGGGGAGGAGAGAAGTTCGGCACGAAATAAGGCAGCTTGCTGCCGCGTGCCGAAGTTGTCGGAGGACCGGCCGCGAAGCGGCTTGCGCGGAGCCCGGACGGACGTACGCTGCCGCAGGCTTCACGGCAAAACAACCAAGGCCCAAAGGGCCACACAGGGCAGCTCCGCTGCTCCACCCGGGAGCGCAGCGACCCGCCGGCATGCCGGCCCGATCGGGCACTCCGCCTCGAGGCGGCCCCTGAGCGCGAGAAAGCCCCCGGGCGGGTCAGGACTGGGGGGAGTTCTAACGCCCGGGGGCGAGCGCGACTGATTGGGGGAAACCAGCCGTTGCAAGAAACGTACTCGAATCCGGCAACGATGCCCCTGAGAAGGGGCATGTGATCTCCGATCGTCTGACCGGGAAGCGCCGAAGGAGCCTCGGACGGGGGCTTCCCCTGGCCGGTCATCATGAGGTTGCATCTACCTGTCGGTGTGGTGGGACTCACCGACGAAGGGGATGCAGTGACCAAGAGCTTTGAGTTCGCGCGGTTCCGCCAGCAATTACGGACCCGGCCGCAGCGCCAGCTCCTCGGCATCGACATGAGCCAAGACGATGCGCTCCGGCTCCTCGGAGACGAGGCAGCTCTCCGTGTCGAGTACCGGGCATGGCGGCGACGTAAGGGCTTACCGGAGCCCGTCTGCGACGACGCCGGCACCGGCGCACAACAGACGCCGAAGCGGACACTTTGGGACCGCCTCACGGGCCGTTGACGGCTTAGTAACGCGCCACCGACGTAATGACGTGCCCTGAGGGCAGACCGGCGCGTGCC
This sequence comes from Frondihabitans sp. PAMC 28766, assembly GCF_001577365.1. Taxonomy (NCBI): domain Bacteria; kingdom Bacillati; phylum Actinomycetota; class Actinomycetes; order Micrococcales; family Microbacteriaceae; genus Frondihabitans; species Frondihabitans sp. PAMC 28766. The sequence goes on along the minus strand of NZ_CP014515.1, from coordinate 28,114 downwards.
CGGTCGATTGTGTCTCCCGGCATCGGGGCGTCAACGGTCAGCACGCTCGCTTCTGCGAGGGTGTCGCGCGTGCCAGCGTCACGCCGGCCACTCGTCCGGCTCTGTATTCAGTCGCCGGGTGAGAGCTGCGAGGTCACGTTCGTGCTGAATCATCCACGCGACGGCGCTATTGAGGCTCTTCGTGGTGACTATGGCAGCTTTAGTCGGACCCACCAGGGCAATCTAAGCGGGACCCACTTCGGCTGTTTCGGGGTGTCCGGGGCAATCTAAGCCGGACCCACCCTCACCGTTGTCGCAACATGTTTTCGTTGCTCAAGGTGGAGGTTTCGGATGGAGTCTCGGGTGGAGTTGTACGCGCGGATCCGACGTGATGCGCGCGTGGAGGGCCTCTCAATCAGAGAGCTGGCTCGAAGGCACGGCGTCGGCCGGCCAACCGTGCGGCAGGCCCTCGCGCAGGCGGAACCGCCCGCCCGGAAATCGCGGGTTCGGACCGCGCCACGGTTGGACGCATTCAAGGCGGCGATCGACGAGATGCTCCGCCAGGATCTGGACGCGCCTCGGAAGCAGCGCCACACGGCGAGGCGGGTCTTTGCCCGTCTGGCCGAGGAGCACGACGCGACCGAGCTGTCGTATTCGACGGACCGTGACTACGTTCGCCGACGCCGCCCAGAGATCGACCTGGAGGCAGGCCGGCTGCCGGAGGTCTTCGTTCCGCAGGAGCACGCGCCGGGCGCGGAGGCTGAAGTCGACTTCGGTGAGGTCTGGGTGGTGTTAGCCGGGGTGAAGACCAAGTGCCACATGTTTGCGTTCCGCCTCTCGCACTCGGGGAAGGCGATCCACCGGATCTATCCGACGCAAGCGCAGGAGGCGTTCCTCGAGGGACACATCGACGCTTTCGAAGACATCCGCGGCATCCCGACCCGGCACATCCGCTACGACAACCTCACCGACGCCGTCGTGAAGGTCATCTACGGCACCGGACGCCAGCGCACCGAGAACCAACGATGGGTTTTGTTCCGTTCGCACTACGGGTTCGATGCGTTCTATTGCCATCCGGGGATTGAGGGCGCTCATGAGAAGGGGGGCATCGAGGGCGACGTCGGCCGGTTCCGCCGAACCCACCTGTCTCCGATGCCCGTCGTCGACTCCCTCGCGGAACTGAATCAGAAGGTCCGTCAGTGGGATCTGGACCATGAGAACCGCAGGATCGGTGACCGGATCCGCACCGTCGCCCAAGACTTCGCCCTCGAACGGGAGTTGCTCGCGCCGATCGCGGCGGAACGGTTCGAGCCGGGCCTGTCGCTGACGCCACGGGTGAGCCGATCGAGCCTCGTCCGGGTGCGGATGGCGTCCTACTCGGTCCCGGCACGGTTCATCGGCCGTCCGGTTCGGGTATCTCTTCGTGCATCGGAGGTCGTCGTCTTCGACGGCCGCAACGAGATCGCCCGTCACCCTCGGGTCGTTGCGCTGCATGGGCAGAGCGTGAATCTTGACCACTACCTCGAGGTCCTCCAACGCAAGCCTGGTGCCTTTCCCGGCTCGACGGCTCTCGCTCATGCTCGGGCCACAGGCGTTTTCACCTCAGCTCACGAAGCCTTCTGGGCGGCCGCCCGAAAGACCGACGGCGACGCCGGCGGCACCCGCGCGCTCATCGATGTTCTTCTGCTGCACCGGTCGATGGCAACCGAGGACATCGTCGCCGGGATCACCGCAGCGTTGACAGTCGGAGCCGTCACCGCCGATGTTGTCGCGGTCGAGGCCCGCCGACACGAAGGGTTGGGTGGGTCCCGGTTCGACTGTCCTCTCGTCAAACAAGGTCGTGGTCCCGAGCGACGGGTGGTCAGTCTTACCCAGCGCCGCCTCGCCGACCCAGTTGCCGTCATCGCTGGCCTCCCGGCCGACAACCGGCCGCTGCCGTCAGTTGCCGCCTACGACCAACTGCTGCGACTACCCGACCGGGCGACACCTCAGGCTAAGCCCACCAATACGAAGGGAACAGGTTCATGACCACCACCACGAGCATCACCACCACGCTCCGAAAACGGAGAGGCCTGACAGAAGAGGCCGCGAACGCCGCCATCGACCAGGCCTGCCGGCGGCTCCGGCTCCCAACGATCCGGGCGGTCGTCGATGAGGCCACGACCGCGGCCAACAAAGAGCAGCTCAGCTATCAGGGGTTCTTGGCAGAGCTGCTGTTGGCGGAGTGCGACGATCGGGACCGGCGCTCCTCCGTCCGCCGGGTGAAGGCGGCAGGGTTTCCGCGGGATAAATGGCTCGGGGATTTTGACTTCGACGCGAACCCGAACATCAACCCCGCCACCATCAATACCCTCGCCACCGGTGACTGGGTACGCCGCGGTCAGCCGCTCTGTCTCATCGGGGATTCCGGCACTGGCAAGTCGCACCTCCTGATCGGCCTCGGCACTGCCGCCGCGGAGAAAGGCTTCCGGGTCAAATACACCCTGGCCACGAGGCTCGTGAACGAGCTCGTCGAAGCGGCTGATGAGAAGAACCTCGCTCGGACCATCGCCCGTTACGGGAGGGTCGACCTGCTGATGATCGACGAACTCGGCTACATGGAACTCGACCGCCGAGGCGCCGAACTCCTCTTCCAGGTCCTCACCGAACGGGAAGAAAACAACTCCATCGCGATCGCTTCAAACGAGTCCTTCTCCGGCTGGACGAAAACCTTCACCGACCCGCGGCTCTGCGCCGCGATCGTTGACCGGCTCACGTTCAACGGCACCATCATCGAAACCGGCACCGATTCCTACCGGCTCGCCCACACCAACAAACGGATGGCTGCGACGACGGACTGACTCGTTGAATTCTCGCCGTCGACAACAAGGGTCGAGTGCTCGCCTCGATCCCGAGAGGAGCTCACCGAGCAAACAAAAGCTCGTTGGCGTGTGTTTCCGCGTCGAAATTGGAATCGCCTGTTGCGGTGAACCCATGTCTCGCATAGAAGATTTGGGCTCCAATATTGGCCTCGAATACCCATAGGCGAGCCGGCTCATCACGCACCGCCAGGTGAAGAAGCTCACGTCCCAAGCCGCTCCTCTGATAGGAGGCACCAACATAGAGAGTTTTCAACTCACGAACGGACGCCAGGTCACCATCCGTCCAGCTCACAACACCCGCAACGTCGTCATCAGCCCACGCGGCCATAATTTTTCTTTCTCCACTCACGAGCCGGTGACGCCATTGCCCCCGGCGATGATCCCGCGACATCCCCGACAAGAACGAGTCAGACAAGATGTCGACATAGGCCGCCTGCCAGCAGGCGAACTGAAAGTCCGCAATCTTGACGATCTCATCAAGCTGCGGCGGGCGGAACGAAAACGATGGCTTCACTTCTCAATCGTTGCATCAAGGCCACCAAAGTATCCCTAGCTCAGCGCGGCTCCGGGGAGGCAAGCAACAGGTGGGTCCTGTTTCGCCTGCCCTGGTGGGTCCCGGTTAGGTTGACATGGCCATCGTGGTGCGAAGCCACGGCCGGCCACCGGCATCGTCTCGCCCATGGGCATAGCAGTGGTAAACCGCTCCCCCGCCGGCGTTTTCGGACCGCACGTAACCGATGGGGGCCTCTTTCACCCGGCGCACCTGCCAAACCCCGAACGTGCCCGGGACCGGCGGGACAGCTAGCGGGTGCGACGGGATAGGCCGGCCCACAATCGCGTCGACACTTCTCCCAGGCCCATGCACTCCCACGGCCGGATCTTACGGCGACCCTCCGTCGCTGTGGCGATAGCGTGAGGAGCATGCGTCCCGTCGTCAGCCTCCTCGCCCGGAGCACGCTCGCGGCGATCCGGGCCTCTCTACAAGAGACGGGGCAGGCGCGATGCGAGCTGGTCGAGCTTCGCGTCGACGCCGACGGATGGCGTGCCCTGGCTCGGCAGGCGGCGCGCGAATTGGGTCGGAGCGTTGCGACGGGCAAGACCGAGGATGAAGTGGTCGCGCGGCTCCGCGATTGGCCGCAGAACGATGAAGAGCGTTCCATCACACTCGACCGAATGCGGCGGACGATCAGCGTTATGCAGCATCACAAGCCCCTGGAATAAGTGCGGCACGTTCCGCCTCCAGGGGCAATCCCTCAACAAAAAGAAGGGGGCCGAGTGCCTCGGCCCCCTTCTTTTGTCTGCTGTCTCTAGACGTTCTGGCGAATTGTTCCGCCAGGGTTTCCGTCTGCTGCTCGCTTGGTGACGAACTTGCCCGTTCCAGCGGACCGGTAGACGGTCGTGCCGTTGCTAGTCCCTCGCCCGACGTGCTCGGTGGTCGTGCGGGCGGGGTTGGCTTTGGCGCTGCGGGCCGTTGTGAAGCGACCCGTGCCTGCGTTGCGGTGGACTGTAGCCATGGGAATGGCTCCCTTCAGAGTTGTCTTATCGTCCGATGGGTCGGGCGATGGGGATGCGACGAGTCGTGGTCGTGGTGGTCACTTTTACGGTGATCTTGACCGGGCCTCGCTTGATGGTTCGCGTGGTGGTGCGAACGGGCATCATTTCCTCCTTCCTCAGGTGGTGTGCCTGAGGTGGAGTGCCACCTGGCGGTGGCAGACAACTCCGGGTATCGTCAGTGCTTGTTGTGAGAACTGACTACCTCAGGTCTTGCAGGCCGCTTCGTTTCAGCGAGGCGGCCTTCTTTATTTCTGCGGTTGTACGCATCAGCAACGCTGACATCTAGCTATATGTCGGTGCCTCTCTGCTTTCCCTCACGTTCGGCCGATTTTTTTTCGGCTGCTGATCGGAGGGCGATTGATCGGCTCACGGCGCTGTTGGCCTGCCGGGTTGACACTGTCTTTCGAGCGGCTTGAGCCTCTCGGCTGCCGAGCGAGGACTGTTCGACTTTGGACTTGAAGCTGGTCATGCTGCGCCTCCCCCGGTGGCTTCCTTGCGGGCCCGGGTGATGAGACCTTCGAGGGCTTTGTCGGTGATTCCCATTTTGTGAGCGATCTCCTGGTAGGTGTAGCCGTGGATGGCCTTGAGGTAGAAGGCGGTGCGGACTCGTTCGTCCTGGATCTTCCCTAGCGCCCGGCGGACGAGGTCCTGCTGGGTGGCCGCAGCCTCGGGGCCCTCAACGAAGGTCGCGAGGATGTCGAGCATGTCGTCTTCGACGGTCAAGGTCGGCCGTTCGTTGTTCATCTGGGTGAGCCAGGGGCGGTAGACGTTGCCGAATTGCATGAGGCATTGGCCGACGAAGAATGTCTTCAGTGATGCCCCGCCTTCGGGTTTCCATTTGCCGGGCACGAGCACCTTGTCTCGGAAGGTGATGAGTGCCCGTGCGACGGTCTCGAGGGCGAGTTCTTCTCCCGTGTCGGGGTCGTCGGTCAGCGCCCCGGACCACGGCTCCGGCGGGAGCGAGCCGAAGCCTTTCTCGCGCACTTTTTGGTGAACCTTCCGATCTCGAATCCACGCGCGCAGGACGGCAACTCCGTACTGGGCGAGGACGGTCGAGAAGTAGATGTAGTGAGCACCGTCGAAGTGGCGTTCCTCGAGAGCTGCGACGAGGTTGCGGTCGCCTTCAAGCCTGGCCAGGCGTTCGCTGGCGGTCTGACGGGTGAGGTCGATCTCATTCCGGCGAGGTGAAGCGGCCAGCGCACCCAAAGCTGGGCGGGGGCCTTTCTGCTCTTTTGCCGGCGACATCGTGGGGGCCTACTTATTTGGACTGGTCTTGGCCGAAGTAGAACCCGAGGACAGCGGCCGCAAGTGCCTGAATCGGTCCGAGGACCAGTGCAACTTTTCCGAGTTCGTCGGAAGAGATCCAGCCAGCGAGGATTCCGAGCACTGCCGCGCCGTAGAGAACGGCTACCAGGCCGATGACGGTGAAGGCGAGGGCTCGGCGGGTGGTGGCGTCGTGCTTGTCCTTGACGAAGGGGGCTGGTCCGATTGCCGGCCCGGTGCCCGGCGCGATCTGGTCGTCGGCCTCGTTGAACCTGCGGTCCACAAGCGGAAGGTCAATGGGGTCGGTGGCTCCAACCTTGTCTTCGTCGTCGTCGTCGCGGGGGCTCATCGGTTGACTTTCACGACGACCATGACCCCGGCGTCACGGGACAGGCTGTCCGGGGCTTCGTCGTCGGTGAGAACTACCCGCTGCTCCAGGGACTCGGCCTCGTCCAGGCGGACATCGACGCGTTCAATGTTGTGGGCGGCCATGTACTTCACCAACGGTTCGATGAGCGATGCCGGAATGGTGGGCCGCTCTGTGTCTGTTGTCCGCATGGAAGTCCTTCACGTCAGGATCGAGTTTTATAGTCGAGGCCCATGAGTGTGAGTCTACCCCAGATGGGCGACAACTACACTTTTCGTACACACGCCGTGTGCCTCCATTGTGTACAGATGGGTGCCTACCGGGGTAGGCTCTACCCACGAGGAGCACAAGAAGTAAGAAATGGCCCCTCCGCCGTAAACCGCCCGCCCTCCTCCGCGCAGGCAACCTCGGCTCATATCGGGACTCACCATGTGATCCCGATTTTCTTGCGCCTAAAACAAACTCAAAAATACGACAAACAAATTTAAATCTCACTCAAAATTAAACTCACTCAAAAAAAATCAAACTCACCTAAAAATCAAACAAGAGAAAACACCGGAGAGGGACCAGTCATGAGTTCCGTAGACATCAAAGCAACACCGCGCAAGAGCTCAAGCCGCGCGAAGACCAACACCGACCAGCTCGTCCGCCTCAACGTCAATCTGAACAGCGAGACGGCGGACGCGCTTAAAGAGATTGCCGACCACCGCGGTATCTCGTTCACCGAGGCCGTTCGTCGGGCCATTTCCGTCTACAAGTTCATCGACGAAGAGACTCAAGAGGGCCGCCGCATCCAGACGGTCAGCCCAGACCGCAGCGATGTTCGAGAACTAGTTCTCATGTGACTTAACTCGCTCGCTCTTGAACACGGAACGGCCCAGGTAAGCCTGGGCCGTTCCGTGTTTCTCGCTCCGACTTGAGGGTCTGCCCAGGGTCAGGTGTCAACCAAGCCCTGGGCAGCCCCCCCGCACGATGCCGCCGGCGTTCTTGTTTCCGAACAAGGCGATCGCGTCGTTGGTCTGCTCTTCCAGGTCCCGGAAGCTGACGATGTTCCCGTACGTTTTCACGGAGTTCAAGATCCGGTTGGTGCGGGAGAACGCCTGCACGAGGCCGTGAGCGCGGAGGTTCTTGTCCACCCACAGAGTGTTGAGGGTGGTGGCGTCGAATCCGGTGAGGAACATGTTGACCACGATCACCAGGTCAAGCTCCCGGTTCTTCACCCGGAGGGAAAGGTCCTTGTAATAGTCCTGGAATTTGTCGGCCGAGGTGCTGAAATTCATCCCGAACATCGCGTTGTAGTCCTGGATGGCACCTTCAAGGAAGGTGCGCGCGTCCGAGGAGAGGGCCTGGGTTTCGAACTCTTCTTCCTCGAGGATTCCGTCAGCGACGGCCTCGTTCGCGGCGTAGCTGTAGATCAGACCGACCTTCAGCCTTTGCGCCTCCGAGAGGTCCTTCTGCTGGTCGGCGAACTCCCGGTAGTAGGTGCGGGCGGCGGTGATAGACGCGGTGGCGAAGAGGGCGTTGAAGCCACGCAGCCGCTTTCCGGCGACCGCGTAGTACTCGGCCCGCTTTGTCTTCTTATCGAAGTGCTCCAGCGTGTATTCGACCACCTGCCGCACCCGGGTCGCCGAGAGGAGAGCACTTTCGGTGTCGATGGCGGACACCTGCTTGTCGGTGACTCCGGGTGGCAGCTTGATGGTGTTGACGTAGTCGATGCGGAACGGGAGCACGTTCTTGTCTGTGATCGCGTCGACGATCGTGTACGTGTGCAGCTTCTCCCCGAAAGCTTGTTCCGTCGTCCGGAGGACGGGGTTCCCGGCGGACCCAGCGTTGGCCGAGAAAATCGGCGTCCCGGTGAAGCCAAACAGGTGGTACTTCTTGAACGCCTTCACGATCGCGGTGTGCATGTGAAGCGCCCCGGGTTTGATGCCGCATTCTTTTGAGTTGAAAGGATGAGCACATGCCCAAGAAGATTGATTCCGAGGTGAAGGCGCGCGCGGTGCGTCTGGTCGCGGACCACCTCGGTGAGTACCCCTCGATGACCGCCGCGTCGGCCGCGGTCGGGAAACAGATCGGTGTCGGCCGGGAGACGGTCCGCCGGTGGGTCCTGCAAGCGCAAATCGATGACGGCACGCGGGGTGGTGTCACCTCGGACGAGCTGGCGGAGATCAAAAAGCTCAAGGCCGAGAATCGTCGCCTGCGAGAAGACGTCGACATCCTCCGGGCGGCGACGGCTTTCTTCGTGGGGGAACTCGACCCCCGCAACCGGTGATGCTGGGGTTCATCGACACGATGAGATCCGAAGGTCACGCGGTCGAGTCGATCTGCAGGGTTCTGCGTGAGCAGGGCTACCAGATCGCCGCACGAACCTACCGGTCCTGGCGCAGCGCCCGCCCGTCCCGACGAACCATCACCGATGCGCAGGTCCTCGACACCGTCCGGGACGCGGTCTGGACCACCGATGTCCACGGGCGCCGGACGATGACCCCGGAGGGTCTTTATGGCAGGAGGAAGATGACGGCGCTTTTGCGCCGACAGGTCCCGGGGAACGTCAGCGCGGGAGCGGTGGACCGGGCCATGAGAGACCTCGGGCTCTCCGGTGTCCGCCGGGACAAAACGATCCGGACCACGATCCCCGCCAAAGACGGCAAACGGGCCGGCGACCTGCTGAACCGGGACTTCACCGCCAAGGCCCCGAACCGGGTCTGGGTCACCGACTTCACCTACTGCCGCACGTGGTCGGGATGGGTGTATGTCTCGTTCATCGTCGACGTGTTCGCGCAACGGATCCTTGCCTGGCATGCGGCCACGAACAAAGAAACCGATCTCGTCATGATCCCGCTGCGGATGGCGTTATGGCTCCGCGGGAGAGAAGGACACCCCACCACCGACGGGAAACTGATACATCACTCGGATGCAGGGTCGCAATACACGTCGATTCGGCTGACCGATCATTTGGCCCTCGAGGGCATCCTGCCCTCGATCGGATCCGTCGGCGACGCGTACGACAACGCCCTCATGGAGAGCATCAACGGCCTCTACAAGGCGGAGTGCATCCGCACGACCGTGTTCCACAACGGGCCCTACCGCAGCATCGCTGACGTCGAGTTCGCGACCGCGGCCTGGGTTGATTGGTACAACAACCGGCGCCTGCACAGCTCCCGCGGTAACGTGCCACCCGTGGAGTTCGAACAAGCCCACTACGCGACCCTCAACCGAGAGCCGCAACCCGCATAGAAGCGGCAGAAAACCCAGGGCGCTTCAGCATGTCCCCGAACTGAGACCGGTGGCACTCGTCGAAGACGATGACTACGTGCCCGTCGTAGATCTGGTGGTCCTTGTTGCCGGCGATGAAGGTCGCCAGCTTCTGGATCGTGGTGATGATGATCCGTGATGAGGGGTTCTCGAGCTGCTGCTTCAGGACACGGGTGGAGGTGTTGGAGTTCGCGGCCCCTTTCTCGAACCGGTCGTACTCCCGCATCGTCTGATAGTCGAGGTCTTTGCGGTCGACGACGAACAGCACCTTGTCAATCCCCGGCTGCCGGGACGCCAACTGCGCGGCCTTAAAGCTGGTCAGGGTCTTCCCAGAACCGGTCGTGTGCCATACGTACCCGCCGGCCGCGATGGTGCCGAGCTGTCGCTGGTTCGTCGACGCTTGAACCCGCTGCAGAATCCGCTCCGTGGCGACGATCTGGTAGGGCCGCATGACCAGGAGCATGCGGTCAGCCGTGAAGACGCAGTACCGGGTGAGGATGTTGAGGAGGGCGTGCTTAGCGAAGAACGTCTTCGCGAAGCTTGTCAGGTCCTGGATGGGCCGGTTGTTCGCATCCGCCCACCAGGACGTGAACTCAAAACTGTTCGACGTCTTCCGCACCCGCTTCGCGCCGGCCGCCTCGTCAAGATGCTGCCTTCGGGTGGTGTTGCTGTAGTACTTCGTCAACGTCCCGTTCGAGATCACGAACAACTGCACGTACTCAAACAAGCCGGAACCGGCCCAGAAGGAGTCGCGCTGGTACCGGTCGATCTGGTTGAACGCCTCCCGAATGTTCACCCCGCGCCGCTTCAACTCGATGTGAACCATCGGGAGACCGTTGACCAGGACGGTGACGTCGTACCGGTTCGCATAGGTGGCCCCGCCGACGCCTTGGCCGATCTCGTACTGGTTCGTCACCTGAAGGCGGTTGTTGTGGACGTGCTGCTTATCGATCAGCATCACGTTCTTCGACGTGCCGTCATCCCGGCGAAGCAGCTGCACGTGATCCTCCTGGATCCTCGCCGTCTTCTCCACAATCCCGTCCCGCTCCCCCGCGATCCGCTCCGAGAAAAACCGGTCCCACTCCGCATCCGAAAACGTGAGCGCATTCAAGATCTCCAGCTGGGTGCGAAGGTTCGAGACGAGCTGCGACTCGGTCGTGATCGGGAGGTACTCGTACGCCTGCTCCTGAAGCAAGGCAATGAAGGCCTTCTCGAGTTCCGCCTCCGACTGGTACGCGCCCTCGGCACCCGTGTCGGGCGTGAATTCGGCAACAACCGTGCTTTCAGAGCTGACCGCAATGGGCTCAAATTGGCGGACCTTGCTATCGCTCACTGCGCGACCTCCTCGAACGTCAGGAGACGATCCCGGTAGTACTCATACTGCTTGCGGCGGGCCGCCAACTCGGTCCGAAGATCGTTGCTGAGGTCGTTCGCCAAAGCATCGAATTTATCGAGCATCGAGACGATGCTGCCCTGCTTCTCAAGGGAAGGAACTGGGATTGGATATCCCTTTACCTTCTGAGCGTTGAGATTCGACTGCGTGCCCTCCCCGAGTGCTTTGAGCCGAGCGTATTCATTGGCAACCCAATGAAAGACGAACCTGTGGTTGGCCTGAGTCGGGTCAACCTGAAGGTTGCAGCATGCCTGGTTAGTGGTCAAAGGAATACCATTTATTGCCACCTTTGCAGCCGTTGCGCCATACATGGCGACGATCACGCAGTTGGCGGGAATCCAATTGGCTGAGGAGTTTCGCAAACCCTCTTCAGTAATGCTTATGGCTGTGGACGTGATCACGTCGAAGTCGACTTCCTGAGTACGCAGCCAGGGGATCTCGCCCCCGTAATACGCAACCTGACCAGATGTGGGGGTTCCGCCTGAAGATACTTTCAAGCAGATGTCGCCCAAAGTCGACCACCTGGTATAGACATCGTCACGCAGGCTGAGCGACGCCTCGCGGTAGTACTCGTATTGGCGTCGTCTCGCCTTCAGCTCCGCCGCCAGCTCGGCCGCCAGCTCCGCCTCCAGCTCCGCGAACGTGTCCAGGATGGCCACGATCTCACGCTGTACCTCAACCGGCGGCACCGGAACAAGGATGGTCTTAAGAGCGTCCCGAGAGACGCGGCGAACCTTTGTGCCGCTGATGTGGCGCTTTTTTTGAATTTGAAACTGGGATGACTGAAAGAAATAGGCGACGTACTTAGGTTCGAGTGAGTGCTCGTAGGCGAGTTCGTCGCCGCTGATCGCGATGCACTCGTCGCCAAGCCACGCGACTGCCTTGCAGACGTCTTCGTCATTTTCGCTGGTCGTGGCGATGATGAGCGCTCCAGGTCTAGCTTTCCTCAGCCCCAGTGCCAATTCAGGGCTCACAAAGGACTTAGTTTCCGTTGTCCAGCTGCCGTAGTGCGTGAAAATCTGGCCGTAGTGGATACACCCAATCCCGGAATCCGTGAAATCTTTTTTTTGGAGTCCACTACCGCGAATGAAGTCGCCTAGCTCGCCGAGCGGCTTCATCTGCACACCCTCCGGGCATAGGTCGACGATGAGATCGTCGATGCGGCTCACGCGTCTACGTTTTCAAGGTCGGCGACGATGGCGTCGATCTTCTGACGGAGTTCTTGCTGCCGAGTGACCATTCGTTCGATGTCGGCGTTGAGGGCGGTGATGTCGACGGCGACGCTGGTGTCTTCCGCTTCGACGTAGGAGGTGACGGCGATGTTGTAGCCGTTTTCGCCGATGGTGGTGTTGTCAACGAGGGCAGCGAAATGGTCGAGGTCCTCACGCCCCGTGAAGGCATCGAGAATCTTGGCCCGGTTGGTGTCGCCGAGTTTGTTCTTGTTCCCGGCACGGACGAATTCGGCCGCGGCGTTGACGAAGAGAACCTTGTTGTCCGTCTTTGACTTCTTCAGGACGATGATGCAGGTCCCGATGGTGGTTCCGAAGAACAGGTCCGGGGGGAGCTGGATGACGGCGTCGACGTAGTTGTTGTCGATCAGGTACTGGCGGATCTTCTGCTCCGCCCCACCCCGGTAGAGGACCCCCGGGAATTCCACAATCGCGGCGGTCCCATTGACGGCAAGCCAGGACAGGATGTGCATCGTGAAGGCCAGATCGGCTTTCGATTTGGGGGCAAGCACACCGGCGGGGGCAAAACGCGGGTCGTTGATCAGCAGCGGGTTGCTGTCGCCCTCCCACCGGGTGGAGTAGGGCGGGTTGGAGACGATCGCTTCGAAGGGTTCGTCGTCCCAGTGCGCGGGGTCTTGAAGGGTGTCGCCGTGGGCGATGTTGAATTTTTCGTAGTTGACGTCGTGGAGGAACATGTTGATCCGGCACAGGTTGAACGTGGTCAGGTTGATCTCCTGCCCGTAGAACCCCTGCCGCACGTTCTCCTTCCCAAGGACCTTGGAGAACTGGAGAAGGAGCGACCCGGAACCGCAGGCGGGGTCGTAGACCTTGTTCACTTCCGTTTTCCCGGCGACGGTGATCCGGGCGAGGAGCTCGGAGACTTCTTGTGGGGTGTAGTACTCACCGCCGGACTTGCCAGCGGTGGAGGCGTACATGCCCATCAGGTACTCATACGCGTCCCCAAACGCGTCGATCGTGTGATCCGCGAAGTTCCCCAACTGGAGGTCGCCGACAGCGGCGAGGAGCTTCACGAGTTTCTCGTTCCGCCGGACCACCGTGGCGCCGAGCTTGTTGCTATTAACGTCGAGGTCATCGAACAGGCCCTTCAGGTCGTCCTCACTGTCGGTCCCGACCGCGGACCTTTCAATGTTCAGGAACACCCGCTCCAGGGTCTCGTTCAGGTTCTCGTTGCCGGCTGATTTGGTGAGGACGTTCTGGAACAGTTCGCTGGGGAGAATGTAGAAACCCTTCTCGGCGACAGTCACTTCCCGCCCGAACTCGGCATCCGCGTCCGTGAGCTGGCCATAGTCGAAGTCGGCCGTGCCGGCGCGCTGTTCCTGCTCGTTGAGGTAGGAGGAGAGGTTTTCAGAGATGAACCGGTAGAACAGGATCCCAAGAACGTAGGTCTTGAAGTCCCACCCATCGACACTGCCCGAAGGTCGTTCGCGACCCGCCAGATGGTCTTGTGCAGTTCCGCGCGCTGGGCCTCTTTAGTCATGCTCTCTCGATCTCCTGGAACGTCCAGCGCTTGTTACAGCGCCCTTGGCCAACCCTAGGGCCGGGAAGAGAGTCTGGAGGTGAGGGCGTGACAATCAGCCCGCGGGCGCGGCCGCCGGCAAGCTGCCAACTGTCGGCAGTCCCGGTTTCGCCTTCATACGGCTCGCAAGAACGAGTCGAGAACCCCCATCGCCTGGTGTTGAGATTCTGCGTCGAACTGTGTCAGCGACAGTGACCGGCGGGTGCTCTGCCCATCAAGGATCGACGCCATGACGGGAGCGAGGGATGGGATTTCGCCCCATCCGGCCTGGAATGCTCGCAGGGCGTCCCGGCGTTCGTCTGAGACCGCCCATGTTTTGGCCCAACTTGCGAAGTTCAGCTCCACGGATAGGTAGCCGCCGGCGGATGTGTCAAGGACGGAGAGTTGGAATGGTTTCAACTCGACCCCCTCGATGCTCGTGTACGAGAAGACCCCTGCCGGTTTTTTCGACCCGCCGGAATGGAACACGAAGTCACGGCTTTGAAGGCCGGTGAGCAGCTGCTCTAGAAGGGGCACGGACGCCGGTTCGTGATGCGTGCTCCACTCGAGGAGGTCGTCGAGTGACCATTTTTGGACGTCTCGTTGCTGGCGGGCGGTCTTGACTTCGGCGAGGTCTTCGCCGTAGGTCTGTGGGGTGAGGACTTGAACATTTCCGTCCACGTACCGCGCGTACTCGACGGCAATGATCGTGGTGTCGTCTCGGGTGACCCGGTTCAGGTATTCGACGATTCGACGTAGCTGCTGGTTGATGGTGTCGACCGCCAGAACTAGCCGGAAGCGGCTCGCACTCAGATTCTCTGTCACTGCAACGCGAACCTCTGGCTCCGTGAAGCCCGCTTCGATGAAGAGCGAGGTGCCAGTCCTGCGGGCCCACTGAAGGTCGAACTCGTCAGCTTTCATCTCCGCGAGACGGCTGGCGTAGTCGAACAGTTGCCCGACAATCTCACGGCGTACCTGTGGATTGTTGCCCAGCTTGCATTCGACGATGGTGATCGCCCCATCAGGATCGACGACGACGATATCGGTACGTCCCGCGTCCGTCTGAAACTCCCGACATGCCACAGAACCTAGAGGAACACCGGGGACGAGTTGCGGGTGAGTTGCGAGGAGATCCTGAAGAGCGTCCTCGGCCTCATAAGAGGCCGCGCCGGGCGCCTGCCAAGCACCGTCCCCTTGCCGAATAAGAACCGTTCCCATCTCAGACCCTCTTCCCGTCTCCGTGGTTCACGGTATCGGCAGGCTCAACCAGGCAAAGCTTCACTCATCATTCTGATGGCGCAACAGTCAGAAGACAGAGACCATCGTGCACGCCTGACTTCAGCCGGCGTCCCGCGCCATCATCGCCGACAGCTCTCTGATCCGCCGGTTTAGGGCCGCGCGAGACATCCCAATGTCTCCGGAACCCACAGGCCGCAATCGCGGCCTAAACAAACGAGTCAACGAAACCTTCAGCAGTCCCGGCAGTCCAATCTAGGTTTTATGCTCCATGGGTGAATATGCGAGCAGCCCCAAGTTTCGGCCTATTCGGCTCAGAACTCATTACGTACATCGGGGAAGTCGCCATGCTCGCCGCCCTACTCGAGTCCAAGCTCGCCGATATATCCATGGGATTAGGCCCAAAATCTCAGCGCGAATATGCAGGCGAATTTGGAAGCAAGAGCAGTGCCTTCATCAAGGAGCGATTGAAGTCCTACCGAGAGCAGCCCTCAGAAATGAGGGAAAGCAGGCGCATTCTCGAATTCGTAAACGATGCGGCGGAGGTGCTCCGGCGCCGCAATGACGTTGTTCATCGGGTTTGGCTGCCCGTTGAGTCCTCTGGAATTTATCGCGGTCACAAGGCCAAGCTTCGCAAAGGAAAAGGCGCTGTCAATTGGACCGACTGGGGCGAAAAAGGTGGCTACACGGACAAGCAATTCGACAAACTCGTTGCCGAACTCGAAGATTTGATTCTCCGAGCCCGGGACATAGTGCCTGTAGCCGGAGCGCTAGGGGCTGACAAACGAGTGGCGAGATCAGAGCGGAGCCGCCTTCTTAGGGTCGTGGCGCGATGGAAACGCTTCTAACGGGGCCAGGCAGACGGTTATGCCTCGGCGACTGCCCAGCCAAGGGTCACTCGTGCCGCGTCGAAGTAGACGCAGTTTTCGTTCGAGCAAGCGACCGGGTTGTCGCTACAGCGCCAAGTCTCACGACCTAACCCGGTGGAGCGCAGCTTTTGGACGATGGCGGGCGAACCGCACGAGCTGCAAATGTAAGTCACGGGCTGAGAATAGGGCTACCCACCGACACCAAGCGCGGTTCAGGGCGACCACACATACCGGGTCCACTCGGGTTGCGAACAAAAAAGGTACACGTCTCGGAAAACTAAAGTTTTTCGAGACGTCTCGATCCGTCTTCAGCGGGAGATCCATTTCCGCTATTTGGCCGGACTGTGGTTTGTCTTACAAAGTCGTCTTGGCGCGTTTCGGCGGTTTGACCAGTTTTTAGTGGTTATTGAGACAGGGTGGGGTCATGAGGCTTCTTGGCTACACCCGGGTCAGTACCAACAACCAGGACCCGCAACTGCAGATCGATTCGCTCCTCTCTATAGGAGTGCAAAAGCGGGATATCTACGGGGATGTGATGTCGGGACGAAAGAATGCGGTGGACCGCCCCGGGATGCAGACTCTTCTAGCGCATGCGGATGAGGGCGACACGATCGTGGTGTGGCGCATTGACCGGCTCGGCCGATCCCTTCTCGATGTCCTTCACACAGTGTCGGGTTTGCAGGACCGGGGCATCCAGGTGCGGTCCATCTCCGACGGGATCGACCCGGCTAATGCCACGGGCCGACTGATGCTGAACCTGCTCGCCACCTTGGCTGAATACGAGCGCGAACTGATCGTCGAACGAGTCCGTGCTGGTGTCGCGGTCGCGCAAGAAGCAGGCGCGAAGTTCGGCCGGCCACGGAGCGATCCGGCGGTCGTGGCCGAGAAGCTGGCGATCGTGGCCGCGGCTCGCGCTGACGGGAAGACCGCCGAGGCCGCCGCCGCCCTGGTGGGGTGGAGCCGGCCCACGTTATACCGGCACTCCCGTAACCGAGACGGGATCGGTAGCGTCCGCTGATGCGGGACATGGTCGCGATCGAGGTGTGGTGGTTCACCCTGGACCTCCCCACCCGCATTGTTATTGCTGCCGGTCCGACCCTGCCGCTCAGCCCCGACCTTGCCGCCCGCATTCATGAAGCGGGCGGGGTTCTCGAGTCCGCCCGCTTCTTTACCGGCGAAGGCTCCCCCGGCTACCAGCTGCTCCCGGATGACGTCGCGTGGATCCGCGACCGGCAAGAAACGTAGACGAAAAGGGCTCACGTTCATGAGCTCGGAGGCGTTACGGTGATCCTGCAGTTACCCGATCACACCCCTTGAACAGGAAGACCTCCCACCATGGCCTCCAACACACCCCAGCCCTACAACACCCCTCCCGGCCAGGTCGCTCCGGCCTCTGACCGGTACAACGTTCTCGCGATCGTCGGGTTCATCCTCGCGTTCGTGATCAGCATCGGCGGCCTCGTCGTCAGCATCATCGCCCTGACTCAGATCAAGAAAACCGGTGAAAGAGGACGCGGCCTCGCCCTAGCCGGTGTCATCATCAGCGCCGTCGCGATCATCATCACGATCATTGCCTACATCGCCATCTTCACCGTCGCCGCCCACAACGGCACCACGACCAATCCGTAAACCTCCCGCCAACAAGGAACGCCCCGACATCGTTGTCGGGGCGTTCCCATGGGCCGGTGTCAGCCGGTAATCTTCGTCAGCGTTTTCGCCCGGACGGCTAAAGCAGCCCAGTCGTAATCGGCCGGGTCGTCGGAGCTGAGAAACTTCACCCGGGTTCGCAACGGCAGCTCCGTGCCGATAAACGCCTCGTTCCCCGTGGCAGCGACCAGCACTCCGAACGCATCCAAAAGGTCGTTCGGGGCGGACGCATCCTTTTTGGCCACCTTGGCCGCGACAGCGTCGACTTGTTTGCGGAAACCAGCAGGGACGGCGGTGTCGCCCCAGCCAGCGGCCAGATCGTGCAGGCCGGTAAGGAACCGGGCGGCCTCGAGAAACAGGGCCGGGTCTTTGCTCGCGACCCGGGTGTATCGATTCGCTTCCATCTCGACCACACCCCAGGTGTGCAGCTTCGCGATCGCTTCCCGGATCGGCGTCCGGGACACCCCCAACCATGGCACCAACTCGTCGTCATTGAGCCGCTCCCCCGGTACCAGCGTGCCATCGATGATCGCGGCAAGCATCTTGTCGAACACCACGTCGCGTAGGAGACGGCGAGGCGATGCTTCAGCTTTTGGTGTAGGTACTGGCATACCCAAACCATATGTCACTGGGAGTGTCTGCGCCGGGAGTGGACCAGAGGTCCCCCTCGCCGCCAGAATGCGTTCGTGCCCGAAGACGACCCCTTGGACCAGACCCGCGACCCCACTCTGGAACCCCTCCACATCGGCCCCCGGCGTTTTCACGCTCTTGCCGATGACCGGCGGGCCCGCCTGGGTGCGCAAGCTGTCGGTACCGGCGCGTTCCTTGGCGGGGTGACGGGTTTCTACGGCGTCCGGTACGTCTTACCGCACCCGGTTGTGCTTGCTGCCGCGGTGGCCATGGCTTCCAGTGCGGCCATCCTCATCGCGGGCGTGACCAGCTGGCACCGGCACCCCGAGGGCACACACGTCAGGATCGAGCTGGACCAATGGGCGCACGCCGGCATTCTGCCTGCCACCGTGATCCTGGGCACTGCTTTGCCCAGGATCGCTGCCCGCATCGACCGGAACGGGAGGGACCTGTGGAGAGCGTGTTTTCTCTTCGCCATCTACACGGACGAGATCCTTCTGCAAATGATCGACCACCCCGTCAATGTGTTGACCATCGCGTTCTTCGCCATCGCTGTCACCTACGGGGTCGGCGCCGTGGGCTGGACGATCTACTACCGCGTCCGCTGGGTGCCCGTCCTTCGGCAGCTGCTCACCGAAGGCCAACGCCGCTTCACCACCCCACCCGCAAAGCAGGAGTGATCTGAGCCTGCGACTGCAATCTATGGTCCGCCCCGGGATGGACCTTCTCGACGGGAACGACCGCGCCGTCGCTCGGATGCGCGACGGATGAGCCAACACCTACTTCCCACCCATCTGGAACATTGAAGGCCCCTGACACAGGACACCTGCAGCTCACCGCCGCACCCTCCGAAAGACGCCCCCGCATGACAGCCTCGCCCGCTGAGCCCCGCGGCCGAAAAGTCTCTGCCAGAAATCGGAACGAGACGCGCATCGCCCTTGGCGAACACAGCCGGCTTCCGGCTGCTGAGCATCTACCATCAGCAGTCCCGCCAGGCTTCGGCCCGGTGTCACCGCCCACCACTTTTCGAGGAGCTCCCCCCGTGGCTGCCGATTACGACGCCCCCCGCACCACCACCAACGATGATGACACCGAGTCCATCGAAGCGTTTAAGGAACGTGCACCCCAGACAATTGGGCTTGCCGCAGACCTTGACGACGGGGACACCGCCTCCGGGTTCGAGCTAGACGCCGCAGACCTGGACACCGACACCCTCGACGTCGTCGTCCTCCCGGTACAGGAGGACGAGTTCACCTGTTCTGAGTGTTTTCTCGTGCGCCCCCGCACCCAGTACGACCACGACGGCACCCACGGGCCGGTCTGCATCGAGTGCGCAACCCTCTGACCCCGTCACCCGCACGCGAATGTTTAGGCTGCAGGGTATGAATAGCAGTCCTTCTTCCGCCCAGGAGCACGCGAACGCGTTGTGGCTTCTGGGTCACGCCGCCAGTGAGCACGTCCGGGATGCCGTCGCCAGGACCGACGATGTCGACGACCTCATCCGCCGTGCCCTTGATCAGGACCACGACGTCGAGTCGGTCGCGGCGAACAGTTTCCTGGACCCGGACTTGATCCGTCACGTCCAAGGGGGCGGCACAAGCTTGAGCTTCTTCCTCCACCACCCCGCCTCGGACGACACCGTGCAGCCCGACCAACGTCAGTGACGTAACGGACCATAAGCCGTCGCTTGAGTTAGGTCAGGGGTGGTCCAAAGCGGCGTGGTGGTTTTTGCGGAGGGCAGTCAGGGCGGATGTGACCCGGGATTTCACCGTCCCTATTGGCACACCCAGGTGGTCTGCGATGTCCTTCTGGGTCAGATCCTGGAAATACGCCATCTCGAGGACCTCCCGCTGGAGAAACGTGAGGGTGTCTAACGAGCGGCGGAGGTCGTAACTGACGGCCCAGTCGTCGATGGTGTCACGACGGGTAGTCCCGGCGGGGTCGTGGTGGTGGGTGCCGGCAAGGTGGGTGTAGTCGCGGTGGGTTTGCGATGCCCGGACCCGGTCGATAGCCCGGGATTTCGCCAACCGGAGAACAAACGCGCCTGCGGGCCCTTTCTCCGGATGGAACCGTCCCGGGTGGGACCAGAGTTCCAGGAAGATCTCTTGGACGACTTCGTCTGTTTGGGCGGGGTCTCGAAGGATGCGGAGCACCTCGCGCCGCAGCCGGTTCGACCAGTGCCGATACAACACGGTGAACGCAGCCCGGTCCCCCGCCACGATTTCCCGCAGAAGACCGGCCGTGTCGACGACCGCCACTGAATCAGGTGCGGTGGGTGAGGAGTTCTGGGGCATTCAAGTTCTCGCTCTTAGGGGAATGTGGCTTTCGATGGCTGGCCCCAGATGGCAGCCACCGAAAAAAAGGGTGGGGTGGGTTATGCGGCGGTGGCGAAGTACCAGCCAAGAAGGTCCGGCCATGCACTACTTCGGGAAGTGACACCGGAAGCGGAGGTAATGGCGAAGGTGTCATTCACGGCGACGACGTCGCCGTGACCAACCACAAGAGCGCCAATGGGTTCCGTGATCCGCCACCGGTTCCCCGCGATCGCGGACAAGATGATCCGACGACCCCGGACGTCGGTACTGATCGTGCCACCAGGAGCGGGCAGGGGCGGGGTTGAAGCGGGCGGGGTCATGAGGGTGCCTTCATGCGGGCGAGGACGCCGCACCGGTTCGGGGCGGTGCGGCGGCACTCGGATCTCCACTGATGCCAGGAGTGACACTCCAGGGCCGGGCGGGCGCGGGTGGGAAGAATTCGGGTCAACCCACCCGGTCGGGTAAGCCACTCGCACCAGCACCGGAAGTACACCCGAGCATACGTGTCCCCCTAAACGCGGACACAGAAACGGGGACCCCCACAACGGGGGCTTCACAACTTGGGCCCCGCAACCATTGCAAAGCGGCCCGGCACCACGACGGCAGGAGTGACGCATCCGGAGTCGGCCTCGACCCGCTGGGTCAGCAGCGGGTCGAGGCGCTAGTGCGGGGTGTCCGGCCCCACCGGGACCCGCCGCACGGTGAGACAAAAGCAACGCGCGGGCCACACCCGAATGGGCCTTGTCGCGTTGCCGTTGTTACCGGTGCCCCTACCCAACCGGGTCCGCCCCGCCCGGTCAACTCCGTGCATCCACCCAGAACGGGGGCACCAGCACGGCAGGCGTCAGGCTGCGGTCGTGGTGAGTTTCCGTAGCGCGATGAGACTATCCCGCAGTCGAGTCTTCATCGTCCCCACGGGGACTCCTGCCCTCACGGCAGCTTCGGTATTGGTCAGGCCCTCGAAGTACGTCAACTGCAACGCCTCCTGCTGGTAGGCACTCAAACGGCGCATCGCCGCGGTGACCCGGGCATGCTCCAGCCGTGTCTCGACCGTGTCGAACACGTCGTCCGTCGCCTCCGTAAAATCCCGGACTCCGACGGCGAGATCCCGGTTGCGGGACGCTTGAGAGGACCGGACCCGGTCGATTGCCCGCCGGTGAGTCATCGTCAACACCCACGACATCGCGGTGCCCTTACCCGGGTCGAAACGGGCAGCTGTCTGCCACACCTCCAGGAACACGTCCTGGGTGACTTCCTCCGATTGCGCCGGATCCACCAGAACCCGTTTCACCAGGCCGAACACGCGACGGCTGATCCGGTCATAGAGGACACCGAACGCTTCCTGGTTTCCCTCCGCGGTGAGGACAAGGAGGTCATCGTCCGTGCGGAACGTGTCCGCAGGAGGGGCAGCAGCGAGGCGCAAAGGGTGTCCTTGCCGACTGTGATCGCAACCGAAACGACACGCGCCACGCAACTCGAACACGTCTCCTGAAGCGTACGAGAACCCGCGCCTTGGCGAACCCCCAATGCAGGGGACGCCATTTGCGGCCGGGCCGTGTCGGGGACACCGCTAGATGAGCTGACGCCCCCCTCAGCGAAACCGGACAATGCCGGCTATGTCCTGCGTTGCGGGGACTGACCGAGCGCGCCAGCCGCTCTACAGTGACAACAAGATGACTCCCCCACCCGTAATCGACCGGACGGCCCGTGAGGATCTCGGGATGCTCTTGGAGCGGTCCGCGTCAGGTGACCGAAACGCGTTCCGGCAACTGTATTCAGGCACCGCGGGTTCAGTGTTCCGGCTCGTTGAGCGTCTACTGCAGGATCCGGCGCAGGCCGAGGAAGTCGTCCAGGAAGTCTTCCTCGATGTCTGGCTCACCGCTGACCGGTACGCCACCAGCCGGGGTCCAGTGTTGCCCTGGCTGCATACCATCGCGAGGCGCCGCGGCATCGACCGGGTCCGAGCGTCCCAATCATCCCGGGAGAGAGACCACCGGGCAGGCATGAAGGACTGGCCCGTCCCGTTCGACGATGTCACAGACACCATCAGCGCCTTTGCAAACGCCGCCGAACTGCACACCCTCCTCATGCAACTACCCGCGCCAGCACGGCGCCTGGTCACCCTCACCCACCTCGACGGGCACAGCCACACCCACGTCGCCGACCTTCTCGGCATCCCCACCGGCACCGTCAAATCGCGTCTGCACGACGCCATGCACACCCTCCGCCGGCTCGCCCGCACGACCTGACCAAAGGTCACGGAACGGTCACGGAACAAGACCTATCCAATCTTTGCCGGGGGCGGTGGCGAATACCTGTCATCGGGCAAGCGCCCAACGAACACCCAACCGGTGTTCACCCCTCATCCAATAAAGGATCCCCCATGCGCAAGATCTCCAAAGCCGGAATCAGCTTCGCCGCCGCCGGCGCTCTCATCGCCGGTGCCGCGGGCATAGGTGTCAGCCAGGCCAACGCCGCCCCCGCCCACCTCACCGCCGCGTCCTCCAAGATCCCCGCCCCGGCCGCCGCCGTCCCCGCCGTCCTCGGTGGCACCACCGGTGTCGCGCTCGACAGCAACTTCCTCGCCGCCCTGAAGAGCCTGAAGCTCACCCCCTCGGTCTACGGCACCGCGAAGCTCACCGGCAGCGACATCACCTTCCCGATCACCGGCGGCTCAGTCGTCTACTGGTCGCCGAAGTCGAACTACAAGCCCTACGTCCAGGGCATCCTCGAGCACGACGGCTCCGGCCTCACCCTCACCTCGGGCGCGACCTCGGTGACCCTGGCCGACTTCACCATCAACCCCGGCAACTCGCTCCTCTACGGTGACGTGTCCGTCAACGGCAAGGTCGCCGCCGTCCAGGCACCCCTGTTCAACCTCCACGGTGGCACCCTCAAGCCCCTGCAGCTGCAGGGCAACGACGCCATCCTCACCGGCACCACCGTCCACGTGTCCTCGACCGCCGCTTCGCTGCTCGACTCGACGTTCAAAACCACCGCCGTCAAGGCGGACCTGCTCGTCGGCGTCGCCACCATCACCGCACAGATCTCCAAGTAACCCCCACAGCATTACCGGAACGGGCCTGCCGCAGCACGCGGCAGGCCCGTTCCCTTTTTCACCCCGACTCACCCTCCCCTGAACGGGCATCCTTATGTGGAGCCCGCAACGGCCCCGAAACGCCCCGCCGAAGGTGACCCCTTGGACGGGACGGCGCCCCGGGGACTTGGATACCCCCGGGAAGCAGCCCGATGGGACCCGCCACACACCCCGGTGTGCGGCGGGTTTCGGCTACCCCAGGGCGTCTCAAAACCCACCCCGGCGACACAAACCCCGAGCGGACTTGCGGCACAGAGATGTGGGACAACTCGACCCCCTCAGGGTCAAGGGTTAGAACTCGCCCACGAGACAGTGCCACAACCGTAGGGTTACAGGACAGTCGGCCGCCTCAATTCTGCTCAAAGCTGACGTAGGCTCTGACCGTGAGCGCATTTGGGCACGAAGAGGGACTCAGTCACGACGTGGGCTTTCAGCTCCTCCGAGAGGGACCGATCAGCCTTTTTCATCGGCAAACTCTTCTTGACGCGGACGTAGCACGGCTCGAAGGGGCTGGATATCAATTAGTTCGATTTGACGCGGCAGCGTGGAGCGATGAAGAGGCCATGCTTAGGGAGATAGCCGTCGCTCTTAATTTTCCCCCTTCGCCGCGTCATAGCCTCGACGGGACTAATGATTGGTTTTGGGATCTTGTCGGCTACGAGTGGGGATGGGATCCAAAATCGACAGGGTTGGTGATCCTGTTCCTCCACTTTGACAGGTACGAGAAGCTGTTTCCCGAATCTGCATGGTCGATTCTGGATATCATCGCGAGACACTCACACCTAGCGGCATTATTCGGACAGCGACTAATCTGCATCGCTCAAAGCGACGATCCGTTGATCCAAATGCCTTCAGTTGGAGCCAGCGGAGTCCGCTGGAATTTTCGAGAGACCTTTAAAAAAGATCGCCTCGTTGAAGAATAGGGCTCGATCTAGAGCGGTCGAGTGATTTCTGAATTCCCGTGGCTACTGGCGGTTCGGTCAGATGAGAACTAAAAATAACCCCCCGCTGCGCCATACAAACGAGATATTGATGATGTTGTCAATGGCGTCGACTCCGACTGCACCCTTGCTTGGGGGCGTTTGAGAATTCGGCGCCTCGAGTACGGTAAGGCTCATTCTGGCCTGGAATTACCGTACTTCTGGCTCCATTTTATGGCGACGATGAAGGCCGGGCTGCCCTCCATAGGGTCGTCTTTCTAGAAAACGACCATTTCCGGGAGAGAGGGCTGACCATTCGTTGTGCCCCCGGAAACATGCGGATATGAGACTCTCGAAAGTGGTTCTCGTGAGAGGTTTCTCGTGTCCCCGTCGCGGACGGAATCCGGAACTCGTCCGCCGGAGGACCTAAACGTACTCTGAGCTCCGAATTCTCTAGCGACCCCAACTATGCCCCACTCTTGCTGGTGTCGAGCAAACAGTCCATCGGCCGACACGCCGCTAGCCCTCCGCGCCCGCATGCATACAAGGCGCCAGCATGTGGACATGGGTGCAATGAAGAACAGGGTCACGCGCGCCGCGGGCGCGCCCACGGTCCTCCTGCAAGGCCGCGTGTCTCCGCAGACCCGCGCCGATGTCCAGGCGGCGGCAGAGGAAAGCGGCGTCTCAATCGCCTACTACCTCGAAGGGCTCGTAGCCAGACTCATCGAGCAGGACGGCACGCTGCCCCTTATTGCTCCTCCTCAGCGACAGCGTGAGGAGCTGCCTATCGAAGCGGCTTAACGAGAAAGGCCCTCGCTTTCGCGAGGGCCTAAAGCACTTGGCTCTTACCTGACGAGTTTTGCCGACTAACAGGTATCGAGCTTTTTGGAAGAAGAACCGGATTGGAGTCCGGGGCTTCGTGTTGCCATCACGACTTCAAGTGAATTGAGACGATCATAACGCCTTCGCATGCCGTTTTGCATCCCGAAATCTCTGGGATCTCGTCCACCGGCCTGTCCTCAAGCGTGACGACCGATCCGTATACCCGTGCCCGGGGCAAGTCCGGGCCTGGCAAGGCCGGCCACGCCCAGCACCCCGGACGCCGGCACCGTGCCCCTCAGCGGCCACGCCGCCGCCCGGGCGGCTCGTTCATGCTCCCGGTCGACGAGCGCACCTACCAAGGGCTCCGCTCCCCCACGTCCATCGCTGCGTGGCTCGCCGCCACAGAGACTGTCTTGGCCACCTCGGCCGGCGAGACCCACCGCCGCAGGATCTCCATGTCGCGGAAGACGTTCCTCAAAGCCATCCGAGCAGAAGCCCAATTCGCGAACCGTCACACCGGCCGTGGCGTGGCCACCTCGCACGAGACCCTGGCCAGGGCGCTCGGTATGAGCGTCTCGACTGCCCGTAGGGCACGTGACCTCATGATCGCCCTTGACTGCGCCGTGAGGGTCGTTACGGGCCGCTACCTCACCGTCCAAGAGCGCCTCCAAGCCACCGCCCACCACGGGGGTGTGCAGCTCCGCGCCGCGTCCGTCCGCGCCCTTACCATCCCGAAGAACATGGCCGAGGTGACAAATGAGCACCTAACTACCGCTTCACGGTTTAACCCCGCAGCCCACCAACTTAAAAACTCACCAAGGCGCGGCAAGCCGCACTCGGAGGCCGCTTCGCGGCCACAGCCTCAACGAAAAAGAGCCAAATTCGAGGCCGAACCGATCCAACCCCGGCCACTCCCCCTCCAAAAGCTCGCCGCAGCCCTCGTTTACGAGATCCCCTGGCTTCCCCGCGACCTCTCGGTGCTCCGCGTCCAGCGGATCATCTACCGATCCGGATTCGACGCCGAGCGATTCCGTTACGCCGACCTTCTCACCGTGTGGGAACGGCTCGACAGCGAGCTACACCAGACTCCCAAAAACGCCGGCGACGTCAAAGACCCAGAGGCCTACCTCGCCTCCCGGATGAAACTCGCCGCGGTCTACGCCCGGTACTTCCAGTTCATCCCCGGCCACGAGACCGCACGAGCCGCACAGGACGCCGCAGCGGCCCGCACCGCCCAGCAAGCGGCCGCACGGGCAGCAGATCGACTCCTACGAGCCGAAAACGCCCCTCAGCCAACGTCCACCGGGCTGTGATGCTCCCACGGGTCCCCGAGGTCGGCAGGCATGGGCGCATCACTCTGAGCGACGCGCAGCTCCTCGAGGTGGGTATCGCAAAGTTCCATGGCTGTCTTGACGGAGGCCGTCTGCGCCAACCACGCCCGATCGGCCGCCTGAACACCATCGTTATACACGTCGACGCGTACGAGTTCGTGGCCCTCACCCCACGTGAGTCGTAGCCACGCCAGAGGGCGTAACGACACGGCACCATCGATGCGAAGCCGCCCGGTGCGGGTGTCGTCCCACACAAGCTGATACCGGGTCACCAGTCGACTTTGCTACGCACGTACCCAGAAGCGTCGGTGAACAAAGTGTGCTGGCTATGCTCCCCACCATGACGGCCGCACCCGCAACAGCCGTTGCCCCGCTCAGCCTTGCCGACGAGGAGCTTTACGGAGTGTTCTGGCGGACCGCCCTCTACGACCTCGGCCGGGACATGTCCAATGGCTTTCTGTCCGCCTATTTCCGCACCTTCGCAGTCCCCTCGGGAGCTCAAGCTCTCATCAAGCGCGGCGGCATCATGAAAGATCCCCGCAAACGTGCCACGGACACCCGCATTGTCGTCTAAGAAATTCTCATCCACGGTTTCGACCATCCCCGAAGCCAACAAATGCTCGCCCTTCTCAAGCGCGTGCACGACGGCATCACCTCCAGCAACGACGACTTCCTCTACGTACTCCTCTCTCTCCTGGTCGTCCCCAAAAGATGGTGCCAGAAATACGGCATCAGAGCATGGACCGACAAAGAAACCCAGCAGGCCGTCGCATTTTTCACCGAGTTCGGTGCCCGCATCGGTATCTACGGCGTCCCCACCACACGGCCGGAAATCGAGGGGTTCTTCGACACCTACGAAGAAAAAGAAGTGCGGTACTCCCCGAAGCCCACACCCTCGTCATGGCATCCCTCACCGTCCTCCACGACGAACTCCCCGGCCCCGCCAACCCCTGGCACGGATATTCCTCTCGGCTTTTATCGAGGACAGCCACGTCTGCGACGCCATGGGAGTCCCCACCCTCACCCGGCATCCTCGCTGCCCTCACCGCTGCCGGCCATGCCCGGCGCGCCTGGCAAAAAATGGCCGGCCCACCCACCAAGCCATACTTCGCCCCCGGCGCCAAAGTCGCCGCCTACCCCAACGGGTACACACTCGACCAAGTCGGACCCTAGAGAAAAGCACCTCGCAGGTGGAATTTGTCCGGGCCGATTAGGGGTCGTGGTGGACCCGAGCCATATTCGTCTTACCCTTGCGCGACGGATGGGCGTGCTGATCGCTCGATGGCGATGCAGGTTGTTTGTCGTGGACTTGTGTAGGAACTTCGCGAGCCTGGACTTCTGACCTTGGCCACTTGCAGATATCTAGATAGATAGCTTCTGTCTAGATATTCATCTAGACATCTCTCTAGACATCTCTCTAGATAGCTATCTAGATAGCTATCTAGATGGATATCTAGAGAGATGTCTAGATGGATATCTAGATGGATATCTAGATATGGTTGTGGAATGGAAGCAATCATGGTTTACAGCGAGTCGGGTGGTGTCTCCAAGACGACCACGGCCGTGTCACTCGCAACTGTCGCCGCCATTGGCGGCCGCAAGGTCACCCTTGTCGACCTTGATCCTCGGGCGGCCGCGTCGCGTTGGATCGGTGTCGAGCCGAAAGAACCCGGCCTCGATGTCGGCGCGATTCTTGCCGACGCGGATCCCGTCGGGTGGATGGAGGACATGGCGGTCGTGTCTCCGTGGCATGCGAACCTCAGCGTTTTGCCGTCGAGTAGAAGTGTGTCGATCCGCGAGGGGGAGCAAGCGGACTACGCCGAGCTTCGA